>NZ_NFHA01000070.1:0-4896 GCF_002159225.1 Flavonifractor sp. An91
TGGTGGCCGTCATTCGCTCCCGTGAGGTCAGCCTGACCCTCTTTTATCAGCAGTTGGCCCAATGCAAGGCCATCTATGACAAGCACGCAGAAACGGTCCTGGGCAACATGGACAGCGTGATATTCCTGGGAGGTCGTGAGGGCAGCACCATCAAGGAAATCTCGGAAACCTGGCTGGGCAAGGCCACCATCTATATGCAGACCGATGGGCGCTCCAAGGGCCAGTCCGAGAGCTACAACCTCAATACCCAGCGGTTGGGCCGAGAGCTGATGACCCCCAGCGAGCTTGCCACCATGCCCGGTGACAGGTGCATCTTGCAGCTCCGGGGCCTGCCCCCGTTCTATTCTCCCAAGTACGATCTGAAACAGCACCCCAACTACAAATTCACGGAGGAGGCGGATAAAAAGCGCAACGCCTTTGATCTGGACCGGCTGATCCGCCGCCGGAGGCGGCCCGGTCTGGACGAGGCTTGCGAGGTGTACCAGGTGGACGAGCCGATCCCGCTCACGGACGAGGACGAGGACATCCTCAACTATGACGATGTGGACGACCCGGACGCCTTTTAAGATATTGCCATGTTTGGGACAAAGTGTCCCATAGCAGCGCCGCCCGGCTGGGCGGCTTATTTTTTGCCCGGAATTTACCGGAGAAAAGGAGGATATATGCAGTTTTTCAGTTCCGCGATCACGACCTTACAGACCCTTGTTGTGGCCCTGGGCGCTGGCCTGGGCGTATGGGGTGTTGTCAATCTTCTGGAGGGATACGGGTCCGACAATCCCGGCTCCAAAAGCCAGGGCATGAAGCAGCTCATGGCGGGCGGCGGCATCATCCTGCTGGGCACCACCCTGATCCCCGTGCTGGGCACTCTGTTTTAAGGCTGGTAGCTTATGGGCTTTCTCACCGACTGGCTCACAGGTTGGCTAAAAGACCTGCTCATTGACGGCATCATGGGCAACCTGGGCGGGCTGTTTGACAATGTGAACGCCTCGGTTGGGGATGTCGCAACGCAGGTGGGAACCACCCCGGCGGCGTGGAACGCCGGGGTGTTCTCCCTGATCCAGCAACTCTCCGAAACGGTGATCCTACCGATTGCCGGAATGGTGCTCACCTTTGTTGCCACCTACGAGCTCATTCAGATGCTTTTGGAAAAGAACAATATGCACGAGGTCGATGTGGCGAACATCTACAAATGGATGTTCAAAACGGCGATTGCAATTCTGATCCTATCCAACACCTTCAATATCGTGATGGCGGTATTTGATGTGTCGCAAAGTGTGATCTCCAGCGCAGCGGGGCTGATCCAAGGCTCCACTGATATTTCAGCAGATATGCTGGCGAACCTGGAGACCACTTTGGAGGGAATGGGCGTCGGGGAACTCCTGGGCCTGTTCATGCAATCCATCTTGATCCAGGTGTGTATGTTCGCGCTCAATATTATCATCTTCGTCATCGTGTATGGCCGTATGCTGGAAATCTACTTAATGACCAGTTTGGCCCCCATCCCCGTGGCGACCCTCTCCAACCGGGAGCTGGGGAGCATGGGGCAGAACTACATCAAGTCCCTGTTTGCCGTGGGGTTCCAAGGGCTGCTCATTCTGGTGTGCGTGGCGATCTACGCCGTGCTTGTTCAGGGGATCGCCACCAGCGGGGACCCCATCGGGGCCGTATGGGGCGCGATGGGCTACACGGTGCTGCTCTGCTTTATGCTGTTCAAAACCGGCAGCATCGCAAAAAGTATCTTCGGCGCACATTGAGGGAGGAGGTAAAACGACCAGCAAAATGATCACTTTGGGGAGCTTGTTTGACGGTATCGGCGTTTTCCCTCTGGCTGCCCGGCGCAACGGGATCGTTCCTTTGTGGGCCAGCGAAATTGAGGCCGCTCCTATTTCCATCACCAAGCGGCACTTCCCGGACATGGCCCACCTGGGCGACATCACAAAGCTGGACGGAGGGGCGATCCCGCCGGTCCACATACTCACCTTTGGCTCCCCGTGTCAGAACCTATCCCAAATCGGACGGCGGGAGGGATTGGCTGGAGCAAAATCCAGCCTGTTCTTTCAAGCCATCCGCATTATTTCAGAAATGAGGGAGGCGACAAATCACCTTTTTCCAGTTATCACTGTTTGGGAAAACGTCATGGGAGCGTTTTCATCTAATGACCGGATGGATTTTAGAGCCGTGCTATCCGCCTTCACAGACGCCGAGGTTCCAATGCCTCCTTCTGGAAGATGGGGAAACGCCGGAATGGTGCGAGGGAGATGTCCCGACATCGCCTGGAGGCTCATGGACGCCCAATACTGGGCAGAGCCCCGCCTGGCACGACGGCAGCGCATCTTCCTCGTGGCGGATTTTGGAGGCAGACGCGCCCCGGAAATATTATTTAAGCCCCGCCCAATGCGCTCACTTTCTCAAACTGGCGCAGATTGCGGGCTTTCCCCCGCCCCCGGAGATCGAGGCTCTTTTCTTGATCCAGGGGGGCGCATACCCGTCGTCCGACCCTTTCAATGCTACCGGATGCGGACAGCAGCAAAAGAACGATCCCGAGAGGCGTTCCAAAACAGTTTTGGATTATCAACTGACCCTTTTCCCACTCTTTTAGCGGGAGGCGTCAGCCCCTTTGCCTTTTGGTATGAGGACGATCCGGCAAGCGGCTGTGTCCGGTTCCCTACGGAGCTGGAGAGCGAGCGCCTGATGGGGCTGCCGGAGGGCTGGACCAAGTACAGCGCGGACGGCACGGAGATTTCCCCCACCAACCGCTACAAGGCCCTGGGCAACGCGATTGCGCTGCCATGCGCGGACTACATCATGGCCGGAATACGCGAGGCTCTAACCTGGGAATGAACAAGAGCTATGGGACACTTTGTCCCATACACCGAGAAAGAGGTGACAACCATTCCGTATGTAAATGTACCCAACGATCTTTCCAAAATCAAAACGAAAGTGGCGTTCAATCTCACCAAGCGCCAACTGATCTGTTTCGGCTGCGGGGCCGCCGTGGGGATTCCGTCCTACCTGCTGGCCCGGACCGTGATCGGCAACACCGGCGGGCTGTTTCTCATGCTAGGAGTGATGCTCCCGGCGTTCCTGCTTGCCATGTATGAGCGGGACGGACTGCCGCTGGAGAAGGTTGCCCGGAACATCATCCGGGCCCGGTTCCTGCGCTCCGGCTCCCGGCCCTACCGGACGGAAAACATCTACGCCCCCTTTACCCTGGGCGGCGCTGCAAAAAAGGAGGATGCGATTGCAAAGCACAAGCACGCAAAGAAAAAGGCCCGCAAGGGCTGACCGCCGGGGCCGGGGCATGGTGTCCGCCCAGCAGACGATCCCCTATGTGGCAATGTACCCGGACGGGGTGTGTCAGCTCCCCGGCGGCCTGTTCACCAAGACCGTGGAATATGAGGACATCAACTACTCGGTGGCATCCACGGAGGACCAGTCGGCCATCTTTAACGGCTGGAGCGCCTTTCTCAACTACTTTGACAGCGCCCTGCCGTTCCAGCTCTCCTTCGTCAACCGCCGTTCCCATGCCGCCAGCCGGTACAAGGTGAATATCCCCATGCAGGCGGACGAGTTTGACAGCATCCGGGGCGAGTTCGTGTCCATGCTCAAAGGGCAGATTGCCAAAAGCAACAACGGCATTGACCGGGCCAAGTACATCACCTTCGGTGTCCCCGCCGGGACGCTGGGCGAGGCCCGGCCCCGGCTGGAGCGGGTGGAGGCCGATGTGGTGGGCAATCTGCACCGGCTGGGCGTCCAGTCCCGCCCCCTGGACGGGCAGGAGCGGCTGGGGGTGCTTTACAGCCAGACCCACCCCGGCAGCCGGGAGCCCTTCCGGTTCTCCTGGAAGGACATCTCCCGCACGGGCATGGGCACCAAGGACACCGTTGCCCCCAGCGCCGGGTTTGACTTCTCCCGTGTCCGCACCTTCAAGGTGGGGCCCTACCACGGGGCGGTGTCCTACCTGCAAATCCTGGCCTCGGAGCTCTCGGACAAGCTGCTGCGGGAAATCCTGGAGCTGGACGCGGAGCTGACCGTCACCATGCACATCCAGACGGTGGACCAGCTCAAGGCCATCAAGACCATCAAGGGCAAGGTGTCCGACATCGACAAGATGAAGGTGGAGGAGCAGAAAAAGGCCATCCGGGCCGGGTATGATCCCGACATTCTCCCACCCGACCTCATTACCTTCTCCAAGGACGCGGCGGACCTGCTGGCCGACCTCCAGTCCCGGAACGAGCGAATGTTCCTGCTGACCTTTACGGTGGTGAACATGGCTCCCACCCTCCAACGGCTGGAAAATGATGTGTTCACGGTGAACGGCATCGCACAGAAATACAACTGCGCCATCAAGCGGCTGGACTGGCAGCAGGAGCAGGGCTTTGTGTCCTCTCTGGTGCTGGGCTATAACGAGGTGGAAATCCAGCGGGGCATGACCACCAGCTCCACCGCCATCTTTGTGCCCTTTATGACGCGGGAGCTCCGCATGGGCGGGCAGGCCCTCTACTATGGCATGAACGCCCTTTCCCACAATGTCATCATGGCGGACCGGAAGAAACTGAAATCAGCCAACGGGATGTACCTGGGCTCCACCGGCTCCGGCAAGAGTTTTGCCGCCAAAAGAGAACTTATCAATGTATTCCTGGCGACCAAGGACCGGATCATCGTGGTGGACCCGATGGGCGAATATGCGCCGCTGGTGCGGCGGCTGGGCGGGCAGGTCATTGAGATCGCCCCGGACAGCCCCCACCATATCAATCCTATGGACATCCAGCTTGACCTGGGCGGCGACGAGAGCCCCCTGTCCATGAAGGCCGACTTCCTGCTCTCCCTGTGCGAGCTGGTGGTGGGCGGCAAGGAGGGCTTGCAGCCCATTGAGAAAACGGTGATTGACCGCTG
>NZ_NFHA01000071.1:0-4757 GCF_002159225.1 Flavonifractor sp. An91
AATCTCTATTACATCACGATCTTTTTTTCCACGTTCCAGCATCTCCCTCACCTCCACCTCTATCTTATCTCATCTAAATGAAAAAGCCCAGCTTTTGCTGGACTTTTTCGACAGGCTGAGACCGGCATCCAAAAGGATGCCGGTCTTCTCTTACATACGGCTCAAAAGTTCCACGTTGCCCGCCAGCCGGGGATCGGCAGGGGAGAGGACCAGGGCCTTTTGCGCTTCCTCCCGAGCGGGGCCGATGCGCCCGGTGCGGAAATAGGCCTGGCACCGCAGGTCGTGGGGAAGTGGCCCCCAGGCCTCCGCCTCACAGATGTAGGTATCAGGCCGGACGGTGATGGCCAAAGCGACACCGGTAAAATACAGCACCCCGTCCCAGTTCTCCTGCTGATAGCACAGGGTAGCCAGATCCATCCAGGGCTCCCGCAGATGGGGGGCCTCGGCGGCGGCCCGGAAAAACCAGCTTCTGGCCTGGGCAGGGTCCCCCTTTTGTATGTAGGACTTGGCAATGTACCGCATGGAGGCCGCCCGCTCATCCTTCCAGGTGGCGGTGGGCATGGACAGGTGCCGCTTGAGGGTGGCAATGCAGTCGTCCCACCGGCTATGGAAAAAATACTCCCGGCCCAGATAGTGGGCGTTGCGGTCGTCCTCCGGCTCCTCCTGTACCGACAGCTCCAGCAGAGGGAGATACTGGCCACGGGATTTGGAGGGATCAGGGTGGTGGTCCAGCTGCACCCCCAGCGCTGTTACCATGGGGCCGGGCTGACCAGGCTCCTCCCAGCGCAGGATCTCATGAACCGGATGAACCCAGCGGTAACCGTGGCGGCGGTGGATCTTCTCGTACCAGAACACCACGCCCTCGGCTCCATCGGGCCGGAAGGACCAGGTGTAGCGGTACCGGGCCTGACCTGCGCCGGGCATCCATGCCGCCTCCAGGGCTGCCCGCCAGCCGGGATGGAACACTTCGTCCAGATCGGTACACACGCAGATATCGGCGTCCTCATCCACCAGGTTCAGAGAACGGTTGCGGGCAGTGTCGAACCGCCAGGGAGAAATGGTTTCCACGGTGACAGCGGCTCCTCGGGCCTCCAAACGGGCCACGGTGTCGTCGGTGGAGCCGGTGTCCAGCACCACCACCTGATCGGCCTCCGACATGGAGTCCATCCAACGGTCCACAAACTGGGCCTCATTCTTGCAGATGGCGTAGACTACAATTTTCATAAGTGCCTTCTCCTTTCACAGAAGGAGAGGGGGGCAGACTGCCCCCCTCCCGCAGGATCAGGTTTCCATCAGACCGGCGGCCTTCAGATTCTGGATAATCTGGTTGATGGCGTTGATAGCGTCGGTCAGGCTGGCACTGGTTTGCAGGGTGGTGACCGTGGCGGCGGCGTTGGTCTCACCGGCAGGGCCGGTAGGCCCGGTGGGGCCAGTAGGACCAGTAGCGCCAGCAGTGCCCGCGGTGCCGGCAGGGCCGGTGGGTCCGGTAGCACCAGCAGTGCCCGCAGTACCGGTAGGACCGGTGGGTCCGGTAGGTCCGGTTGCACCGGCAGTACCCGCGGTACCGGCAGGTCCGGTGGGGCCAGTAGGACCGGTAGCGCCATCGGGGCCGGGGATACCCTGAGGTCCGGTAGGACCGGTAGCGCCGTCAGGTCCGGGAATACCCTGAGGGCCAGTGGGTCCGGTCACACCTGCCGCGCCGGTGGGTCCGGTGGGTCCGGGGGTGGCAGGTCCGGTAGGTCCGGTGGGCCCGGTGGGTCCAGTAGGGCCGGTAGCACCGGTTGCACCGGAACCGGCAGGCCCGGTAGGCCCGGTCGGGGCGATGTTATTAGGAAAGTGGCTATAACCCTTGAAAATCAAGGGAATATTAAAAAATAAAATCTATCACATTACGCAAAACGCCGTCCGTGGAGACCACCGGGCGGCGTTTTTGCATGGAGGTAGGTTTGAAGGAGGTGAGAAGTAGAAAAAATAGGCACAAAATTTTTGACTTTAATTTTGTGCAACACTCCAAAATTTATTTTTAAGAAGGAGGTAGCGATGGCAGACGAAAAAAAGACACCTGCGCCGGAGGAACCGGGTACCGGAAAATCCCCTGATGCGGGAAAAGCCACTCCAAATGCGCCTGCACAGGGAAAACCCAATACCCCGGAGAAACCGGAGGGCAGCCCTGTCGCAGATACGCCCCAGCCACCAGAGGAAAAAGCCCCGGAGAATAAATCCAAAACGGATGGACCGGACAAGGATGGGGCTGAGGTCGTTGTCCCTATTGAAAAAATCAGTGAATTGATTGCCCAGCGCAATCGGGCAGCACGGGAACAGGTCGAACAGACTGACACCACGAACAAAGCCCCGGAGGACACGCAGACGAGGTTGTTTGAAACAGCACCCACGCCAAAACGCGGTGGCCGCCCCCCCAAAGCTGCAAAAGAGCCAAAGGATAAACCGCCCCAGGAGAAAAAGCCCAGGGACAAAGTGTCCCAAGGCAAGCGGGGCAAGAATACCCCGGACAAGCCTGCCCCTGGTGGTGGCGGTGTTGGCGGCGCTCCTTCCATCCAAAATGATGCACCGACTCCCATAGTGGCTGAACCGGCTGCCCCGCCCCGTCCGGTGGAAGATCAGAAGGTCGTTTATTTGAAATTGTCCGAGCTGCACCCGTTCCACACCTTCCGCCCCCACCCATTCCAGGTGAGGGACGATGCGAAGATGAAAGAAACCGTTGCCTCGGTCAAGCAGATGGGCGTCATCACTCCTGCCACGGTGCGCCCGGAGAAAGATGGCAACGGCTATGAAATCATCGCCGGACATCGGCGCTGCCGGGCCAGTGAATTGGCCGGTCTGGAGGTACTTCCCTGTATCGTCCGTGAAATGACGGATCACGAGGCCATTCGGGAAATGCGGGACAGCAACAAGCAGCGTGACGGTATGCTCCCCACCGAGCTTGCCCGTCTGCTGGATCTGGAGATGGAGGACATCAAGCACCAGGGCGTTCCGCTCAAAAATGTGGCTGAGGGGGACATCGGAAAACGGTCTGCGGAGATCGTGGGTGAGGCCCACGGCATGAACTACAAAAAGGTCATGCGCTATATCCGGCTCAATTCCCTTGTGCCGGAATTGCAGGCTATGGTGGACGGCCACGAGGACGAAAACGGGAAACGGGTTAAAGGACTGGGCTTTATGCCCGCCGTGGAACTTTCCTATATTCGCCCCAAGAACCAGCAGCTTATCGCGGTGTCCATCGAAGGCGAGCAAGCATCCCCCTCTGTTGCCCAGGCCAAAAAGCTCCGGGAGCTGGACCAGCAGAACAAACTCACCGGCGATGTGATCGACGCAATTTTGAGCGAGGAAAAAAAGGAGGTTGGTCAAGTGATTATCAGCGCGGATGAATTGAGCAAGTATTTTGGTAAGGAGGTCACTCCCCGTCAGATGAAGGACCAGATCATGGCCCTGCTGGACGAGTGGAAGGAAAAGCAGCCGCCGGAGAAGAAGGCGGAACTGGAGAAGTAAGCCCTTGGGACAAAATGTCCCAGGGGCTTTTCTGATTTCTGCGACAAATTTAGGAGGTGCAATTTGAAAGACAATCATCATTCCCCCCGGAGGCTGACGGCCCTCCTTCTGGTCGTAGCCGTCATGCTCTCCCTCGTCCCCTCGGCCTTTGCCGCCCAGCAGAACAGCTACCATGACCCGGCGGAGCATTGGCAGGAGGCGCTGAACCGTACCAACGAACTGGACGCAAACTCGGTGGTGACGGTGGAAACCTTTGATTGCTGTATTTGTGACAAGGCCACCGCCTTTGAGGTGTTCCGTGTTCCCGAGTACACCCGCAATGGGGAAACGGCGCTGACCCGAAATGTCAAGTATTCGGACGGCACCTGTCTGGACGGCAAGAGCAAGGGCGATCTTCTGGACGGCACCCCCGGCCAGGACGCCTACTATACCGGCTATCACTGGACGAAAGCCGTCTGCGAGGTCTGCGGCACCATCAACAGCAACATGGGCGCTACCAGTTACGCCTGCAACAAGAATGTGTATTGGCTCTATGACTGCGCGGCAGACTTCTTTGAGACGCTGCCGGAAAGCAAAACCATTGAGCAGGCAGATCGTAATTTCCACCGTGTCATTACTACCAGCGGTGAATACTGCGCGTTCTGTTATGGCACCTACAAGGAGGAAAGTTCCACCTTGGAGCGGCACCACATGGAAACGGCCATCCGCCCGGAGCTGGCCCATGACCGCTTTGTGGAGATGTCCACCTGTGCCGACTGCGGCTATGCTGAAACTGCCTACACCGCCGCCAAGTCTGTTGTGGCAGACTATTTCGGCGTGGTGGACGGCCAGCCCCATACTGTCACCGTGTCCGATCTCTCCGAGGCAGGTGTCACCACCGCCATCCGCTACGGCCACACGGCGGATGGCTGCACCCTGACCAGCGCCCCCAACTATACCGAGGCCGGGGACTATGCGGTGTACTATGAGATCACTTACACCTACAAGAACACCGACATGGTTGAGGACGGCGTGGCCTATGTCCATCTGCGAGACGAAAGTACCGAGGAAACCGAGGGAGACGGCACCTGTGGTGAGGATCACAACTGGACCCTGCTGGACAGCGTGAACCCCACCTGCCTGACCCTGGGCTATGACCGCTACCTGTGTGTGGACTGCGGCAAGATTGAAAAGCGGGACTATGAGGCTGCCCTGGGTCATGCGTTCCAGAGTGTTGTGATTCGGGACGCCACCTGCGAGGCTCCCGGCAA
>NZ_NFHA01000072.1:0-4457 GCF_002159225.1 Flavonifractor sp. An91
AACTGATCTGGTCGAAGTCAGCGATGCACCCTGCGGCCCCGGCGGCGAAGTCGTCCAGGATAAGGCGGACCGGGACACGCAGACGGCCGCCCGGGCACTGGTCGGCATGGCGGCAGAGAGTTTGAAGCGCCTGGGTGTAGAACAGCGTCACCAGAGCGTCCATGGACCGGTCTGTGTCGCTGATGGTCAGGAACACGGCTGTCTTGCGGTCGCCAAGGTTCTGGAAATAGAGTTGGCTGAAGTTGGTAAACAGCTTCTCTGCCCCATGGAAGGCAAAGGTGGACAGCTTTTCCGCCAGGAACGCCTGGATGCTGGCATAGGTCCTGGGGGACTTCTGAATGTTGCGGAGCATCTGATACTGCGCCGCCGCGAAGCTGTCGGGAGCGAAGGTGCAGACCTCCTCGAACAGCCGGTCAAAGCTGCCGTTCCCCATCTCCCGCAGGAGCCGGATCACGCTGCCCAGATGATGCTCCTGGCGGGGAAGATACTCCAGCACATAGGAAATCATGGCTGAGAGGGCCATCTGGGCGGCCTGCTCCCAAAACGGGTCGTTCTTTGTCTTGACGGGAGAGAGGGCGGCGGCGATTTGAAGAATGTCCTGCTCATGGCAGCACCTACGCTTTTGGTCGCGGCGTACATACATGAGCGGATTGTACCCATAGGAAGAAGCGGCACAATCCTGGAAGTTGATCTCGATGACCTGATAGCCGTTCTTCCGCAGGGCCCTGCCGGTCTTTTTGCACAGGCTGTCCTTGACGCTGGTGACGATGACGCTCTCACTGCACTGAAGGATGTTGGGGAGCACATAGCTGCGGGTCTTGCCGGTGCCGCTGGGGCCGATGATGCAGTCGTTGTTGTTCAGCCCCGTGACCCAGGTATCGTTGCTGATACAGGGGCCTTTGTATAAAATTCTCTCTGACATAGTACCTCCTGATTTACAGCTGGTGTATGACTCTGTCGGCAAGGCCCCACTCCACGGCCTCCCCGGCGTCGAAGTAGCTGTCTGAGGCGGTCTTGTCCAGTACCTCCTCCAGGCTTTTGCCGGTGTGGGCCGAAATAATGTCCGCAACCGTCCGGCAGGTCTGCATGAGGTTTTTGGCGATGGCGTCCACGTTCAGCGCGCTTCCGCCCACGCCGCCCGGAATCAGCGGGTCGTGTATCATGACTTTGGCGTGGGGCAGCATGTCCCGCCGGTCGCCGGACAGGAACAGGACTGCGGCCATGCTGGCGGCGGTGCCGGTGCAGATGGTCCGCACCGGACAGCCGACCGCCTTCATGACATCGTAGATAGCAAGGCCGCTGGGGACCTCGCCCCCGGGACTGTTGATATACATGGTGATCTCCTGCCCGGGTGCGTCCTGCTGAAGGAAGCGGAGCTGCAGGACCAGCGCCGAGGCGGTGTCCTCCGTGATGGGGCCGACGCAGAAAATCTCCCGCTTCTGGAACAGGATGTCTTGAATCGGGATCTGGTTCAGGCCCTCGCTGGTTTCCCTGAGAACATTAGGAAGATATGCCATCGTGCGCCTCCTGTTCTGCTTTCCGAAGCGTGTCTACGGTCTGTTTAGCCCACTCCGGGAAACACTCGTCCCGGAGGATGCCGATGAAATCGCCCCTGTTCCATCTGGTCCGCTCCCCATCCCCGAGGCAGGTGGCATAGATTGCCCGGCCGGAAGCATGGGGACTGCACCCAAAGCCGCTTTCCGCCAGCCAGAGCTGATTGCGGGGAGACCAGCAGGACTCTTTGAGCGCCGCCGGGCTCAGGACCAGGACTTCTCCCTCCAGACTGCGGCCCGAAAGTGTGTCGCACTGGGAGGCGTCAAAGAGGGAGAGTCCCTTTACCTCGTCCAGGAATGCTTCCACGAAGCCGTCCAGCACCGCCGGGTGGCTCTCCACGATGTACTCGCCTGTCCGGTCGCAGGCGGGGATGAAGATGGTGTCGGCCCACTCCTTGTGGCGGGGACGGAACCGGCCGTCCCACCGCTTCTTCTGAATGGTGTTGGCCAGCACCCAGCCCACGCGCTTGAAGCCATATTGGGCGATGACGCCGCGGGCGCAGTCCGCTTTCAGGTGCATACCGTCGAAGCCGGCCCGGATGGCCGCTTCAATGGCCTGCTTGCAGGCAATGTTGCACTGGTGGCTCGCCCGCCACAGCCCCGCCTCATCGCTGCGCCTGGCCTCGGACAGAGAGCCCAGGTACAGATAAGTGTGGTCTGTCAGTGTCAGTTGGTTCATCTGGTTTACCTCCTTGTTCTTGTGTAGTTCCGCGGCCTTAAAAGCCGTTCCAAATCCGCTTCCCGCGGTAATCAAAATATTCTGCGTCAGCACAGTCTTCCGGGGTCAGATCCTTCAACCGCTTTCTGCTCCGTGAGATGTAGAGGTCAGAGTCCATGGGCGGTTTCGGCACCTTGACCCGCAGCAGATCGTCCATTTGAACCAGCTGAGCGTATTGTTCCGGCTCGTGCTGTTTAAGGTACTGATAGAAGTGGTTTTTATGGAAGGGGCAGAAGGTACAGGCGCTGGCGCGGGTCTCCAGGCCCCATACCTCCTTGATATAGCCGTAGCTGTCCGCCCGGGTAAATTCCATCTGTACCAGAGGGAAGCGGTTGACGAACATCGGATTGGTGCTCGCTTTACAGCGTCTGGCTTCTTCCAGGCTGAATCCGATGTGCATTTCATGGGCCTTTTTGTCCTCGTCCTTGAGCCGCCGTCCTTTTTGGTAGCCCAGCAGGTCCCATCGTACATACTTGGAGATCAGTTCCACCTTATAGTCGATGGTGCAGTTGCGGGGCATTTTGCTCTTATGGCCGTCTTCCCGAAGGGTCCACCACGGGATGCTGATGGTCCGCCGCTCACCAAAATTCTGAATGAAATCGGAATATAAGGGCGATTTCAATACCTTGAACGGCAGACCGCTGGACGCGCAGGCACGGCGGATGAAGTCCACCTGTTTTGCGACCCATGGGGGTTCAAACCCGAGGTCGCAATAAATGATGGCGTCATAGATGGGGACCAGAGGATGGACGGGCCGCCCGGCCTTTGCGTTCTCACAGCTCATCAGGGCCAGGGCCGTGCTCTGCATCCCTGCGCCGCAGGAGAGGATTTTCATTTGCCATCCTCCTACGCCGAAACGGCATATTTCACCGGCGCATGGATCATCTTTACGCCGCCCTGGGTCCATGCGGAGCCGCACATCCCGTAGACGCTTTCCACCGCGTAGCCGTCGCCGCCGTCCGGGAGGGCAGAGCGGATGTATTTGACCGGCAGTTTCACATCCCGCTCCAGCTGAATTTCAAACACGCTTCCGCCGCCCTGCCAAGGGTCATACAGGCCGGTCACGGTGTCTTTCTCCAGGATGATGTAGCCGCAGTAGGGATTTTTGCGGCTGTCATGGAAGTGGCCGTTGCGGTCCTGGAGCCGGATCAGGCGGTTGAGCTCCATCAGGTCGGATAGGGACATTTCCACCAGGAAGGTCACGGTGTTCATGTGGGAGGCGATGTTGGCAACCTCCGCCCGCATACTCGCCAGGAAGCCTTTGGGCCCGGATGTGTCCCCGTCCCGCAGTGCCTGCTGGAGCTTTGCCCGGGTATAGCCCTGGGACTTTGCCAGCCAGACGATGCCGGCGCGGTCGTCCAGCGTTTCCCCATAGCGGCCATACCAGCAGGGGTAGACGCTGTTGAGGACATAATCGTAGTTGCCGTCCCCAGTGTCCAGCATGATATTGACCGGGAAGGTCTGGTCCAGGAAGTGTTTCTCCGGGAGCCTGAAATACACATGGTCCATCATCAGGTCATAGAACAGCCCGGTTTCCTCCGCTGTGAAGCCATCTGGATATGGCCCATCTTCTGAGGTGAGCGCGGACTGGACATCCTGCTCCAGTTCGTCTCTCAGCTGACACTCGTAGTCGAAATACCATTCCTCCAGCGACTCCCAAAAACTCTGCATGGGGTCGTCGCCGGACAGGAGCTTGGTAGCGGTGGCGCTGTCCATCCCGTCCCGGTAGTCGGCATAGATTTCATAAAAGAAGCAGTCGCCCTCACGCTGTAAAAAAGGCTGACGGTCAAGGGTGTCCAGAATATGGTGCCTGAGTTTTTCTGCCGTATCCTCGTTCATGTTTCCACCTCCTTGTCCATACATGGTTTCGGCGTCTGAAGGGAAAAACGCCCCGCCTCCGGTCCAGAGGCAGGGCGCAGATGGTCGTTTCGCCGGCGCCCCGTCATAGGGCCGTCACCTTCCCATCAGAACGGGAGTTCGCTGTCCACGTCACTTTCAAACTCTGACGCCGGCGGGGTCGCATCGGTGTTCGCGGCGGGGGCGGGGGCGCTCTTTTTCTTGGCGGAGTCGCCAAAGTAGATGTTGCTGGCCACGACCTCGGCGGTACGGCGCCTGCCGCCCTCCCGGTCCGTCCAGTCCCGGATCTGGAGCCGCCCTTCCACCACGGCCATGGAGCCCTTGGCGAA
>NZ_NFHA01000073.1:0-3995 GCF_002159225.1 Flavonifractor sp. An91
CGGACACCATGCCCCGGCCCCGGCGGTCAGCCCTTGCGGGCCTTTTTCTTTGCGTGCTTGTGCTTTGCAATCGCATCCTCCTTTTTTGCAGCGCCGCCCAGGGTAAAGGGGGCGTAGATATTTTCCGTCCGGTAGGGCCGGGGGCCGGAGCGCAAGAACCGGGCCCGGATGATGTTCCGGGCCACCTTCTCCAGCGGCAGCCCGTCCTGCTCATACATGGCAAGCAGGAACGCCGGGAGCATCACTCCCAGCATGAGAAACAGCCCGCCGGTGTTGCCGATCACGGTCCGGGCCAGCAGGTAGGACGGAATCCCCACAGCGGCCCCGCAGCCGAAACAGATCAGTTGGCGCTTGGTGAGATTGAACGCCACCTTGGTTTTGATTTTGGAAAGATCGTTGGGTACATTTACATACGGAATGGTTGTCACCTCTTTCTTGGGGTATGGGACAAAGTGTCCCGAAGCTCTGCCGAGGACTCCACCTCATTTCCCCATACATCCCAGCCGGGCGGGATCTGCCGGGCAAACAGTTCCACACGGGGCACATCCCCCATGAGCGCCACAATCTTCTCCCGTGCCTCGTCCGGTTTTCGGCTGTGTTCCCGGACGGGTGAAATGATGAATTGGTGGACATTGGCCGCCTGCCGCTTGGGGTGGCCTCTGGTCGCCAGCAGGCACACCTCCGCGTTGGCCCGCGTCCAGAACCCCAGGCCGTAGAACCAGCCCTCGGATTTGCGGTTTTGTTTGAGCCAGACGAAAGCCACGGTTTTGTAGACAAAGCCCCAGGCGCGGATGAGCCGCAGGGCCTCCGGAAGCTGGGGAAAGGTGGCCCACAGAAAAAGTGCGCTGTCCGGGGCCGCAAGATCGGCCACCGGCAGCGCACAAAGCTCGTCTATGCTCATGGTGGGATAGTGTTGTTCCGCCGCCCCCTGCACCTTCTTCGCGGAATACCGCCAGGGCGGATCGGCGTAGACAATGGAATACTTTTCGATAACTCACACTCCTTTTTCACCCCGCGCCACCGCCTCTTCCGCCTCCCGAATACGCTGGGCGGCGGTGGAGAAGATGGCCGGGGCCGTTTCATAACAGATGTACCGTCGGCCTGTGTTGAGGGCGGCCACCGCCGTGGTGCCGGAGCCCGCGCAGATGTCCGCCACCAGTTCGCCGGGCCGGGTGTAGGTGCGGATGAAATACTCGCACAGTTCCACCGGCTTTTGGGTGGGGTGGATGGTGCGCTGGACGGATGCAAAGGCCAGCACATTTCCGGGGAACCGCCGCCCATCCTCCGATCCCGCGCCTGTACGGGTGAACTTCCCGTAGTTGGAGCTGAGGCTGCTGGTTTTGGTGATCCGCTGGTAGGGCTTGCCCTGCTCAAACTGCGGTTGATACAGCGGCAGCTTTTGATAGAACACCAAAATATTCTCCGTCTTTTTCAGCGGAGCACGGCGGGCATTGAGAAATCCGGTACACCGGCTCTTGTACCACACCCATTCATAGCGGAGCATTTTCAGGTTGGACGCCCCCAGCACCTTGTCATAAGGACACTGGGCGAAAAACAAAACCGCGCCGTCCGGCTTGACCGCCCACTTTACCGCCTCCCACAGTTCAGGGAGCGGTAGGGGCACATCCCAAAAGTTGCGGGTAGTGCCGTAGGGCGGATCGGTGAGCAGGAGATCAACCGAGTGCTGGGGCAGAGAGCGCAGGCCCGCGATGCCATCCATGAGATGAAGGCCGGACGGCACCGGGGTCTCCTGGACGCCTGGGACACTTTGTCCCAAAGCCGTCCTATCGTTCATCCCTGGTCTCCTTCCCACGGTGAGGGGCGGGCCGGGCGGCGTTGGCCTTGTCCGCCTCCTGCGCCGCCTTTGCCATCTGCTCCCGGATGGGGGCGGGACGGACAGCCTCGGCACGGGCCACCAGACGCTCCACCGCCTGGCGGTATGCCTCCACGGTCAGGCTGTCCAGACGCTCCTGCAAGGCCCGGTTCATCACCCGCGCTGTGGAGCGGTAGCCGCTGCGGGTGCCGGGGGCCTCCTTGCTGGGGGCGCTCAGGAAAATTCCGTTTTTGCCGTCCACCACCTTGAAGTCATCGACCACCACGCCACCAATATTGACACTGGCATAGCCCAGCAGTTTTCCCATCGGCTCGATGGGGCGTACCGACACTTCAATGGGCAGCGGCGCGGCCTCCAGGGATTTCTCCACCCGGAGCTTTACCGCGTCGTCAATGCTGATCCCCTGGGAGTCGGCCAGCTCCTGGATGGGCGCGTCAAAAATCAAGCGGCGCATTTCTGCCAGCGCCGCCTCGTCCACGGCGGGAGCCCCCTGGGCTGCCGCCTGTTCTCTTGCCATAAATCAATCCTCCTTTTTAATGTGCGCCGAAGATACTTTTTGCGATGCTGCCGGTTTTGAACAGCATAAAGCAGAGCAGCACCGTGTAGCCCATCGCACCCCATACGGCCCCGATGGGGTCCCCGCTGGTGGCAATTCCCTGGACAAGCACGGCGTAAATCGTCACGCACACCAGAATGAGCAGCCCTTGGAATCCCACGGCGAACAGGGACTTGATGTAGTTCTGCCCCATGCTCCCCAGCTCCCGGTTGGAGAGGGTCGCCACGGGGATGGGGGCCAAACTGGTCATTAAGTAGATTTCCAGCATACGGCCATACACGATAACAAAGATGATGATATTGAGCGCGAACATACACACCTGGATCAAGATGGATTGCATAAACAGGCCCAGGAGTTCCCCGACGCCCATTCCCTCCAAAGTGGTCTCCAGGTTCGCCAGCATATCCGCCGAAATATCGGTGGAGCCTTGGATCAGGCCAGACGCGCTGGAGATCACGCTTTGCGACACATCAAATACTGCCATCACGATATTGAAGGTGTTGGACAGGATCAGAATTGCAATCGCCGTTTTGAACATCCACTTGTAGATGTTCGCCACATCGACCTCGTGCATATTGTTCTTTTCCAAAAGCATCTGAATGAGCTCGTAGGTGGCAACAAAGGTGAGCACCATTCCGGCAATCGGCAGGATCACCGTTTCGGAGAGCTGCTGGATCAGGGAGAACACCCCGGCGTTCCACGCCGCCGGGGTGGTTCCCACCTGTGCCGCGACATCCCCAACCGAGGCGTTCACATTGTCAAACAGCCCGCCCAGGTTGCCCATGATGCCGTCAATGAGCAGGTCTTTTAGCCAACCTGTGAGCCAGTCGGTGAGAAAGTCCATAGGCGGTCAGCCTTAAAACAGAGTGCCCAGCACGGGGATCAGGGTGGTGCCCAGCAGGATGATGCCGCCGCCCGCCATGAGCTGTTTCATGCCCTGGCTTTTGGAGCCGGGATTGTCGGACCCGTACCCCTCCAGAAGATTGACAACACCCCATACGCCCAGACCAGCGCCCAGGGCCACAACAAGGGTCTGCAAAGTGGTGATCGCGGAAGTGAAAAACTGCATATATCCTCCTTTTCTCCGGGATATACCCGGCCATAAAAATAGCCGCCCCAATGGGCGGCGGCCTTGGGACAAAGTGTCCCAAACAAAGCTATATCTTAAAAGGCGTCCGGGTCGTCCACATCGTCATAGTTGAGAATGTCCTCGTCCTCGTCCGTGAGTAGGATCGGCTCGTCCACCTGGTACACCTCGCAAGCCTCGTCCAGACCGGGCCGCCTCCGGCGGCGGATCAGCCGGTCCAGGTCAAAGGCGTTGCGCTTTTTATCCGCCTCCTCCGTGAATTTGTAGTTGGGGTGCTGTTTCAGGTCGTACTTGGGAGAATAGAACGGAGGCAGGCCCCGGAGCTGCAAGATGCACCTGTCACCGGGCATGGTGGCAAGCTCGCTGGGGGTCATCAGCTCCCGGCCCAATCGCTGGGTGTTGAGGTTGTAGCTCTCGGACTGGCCCTTGGAGCGCCCATCGGTCTGCATATAGATGGTGGCCTTGCCCAGCCAGGTTTCCGAGATTTCCTTGATGGTGCTGCCCTCACGACCTCCCAG
>NZ_NFHA01000074.1:0-3885 GCF_002159225.1 Flavonifractor sp. An91
ACATCATGGAGCGGACGCGACACCTGAACAGTCTGAAACTGATGGCGGAGGAAACCGTACTCCAGAGCGTAGTCCTGATTCCCCGCTGACCGAAGAACAGCCAAATACAGAAGTGGCGCCAAGCGCCGCACCTGTGGGAGAGCCGTCTGAAAAGGACGGCTCTTTTTCTGTTCCTGCGGAACAACCTACACGCCATTTTACCGATGCAGAAGTCCGGCGCAATTATGAGTACATCCTGACCAGCACCAATCTATACCCCCCAGAGCTGCACAGCGCGGTTCGCAGCGTATTGTCAGAACCGCCACTCAATCCTGACTGGTCAGACAAAGGGCGGCAGATTGCGGCTCTCTTTACTCCTTATGGCGACCGTGAATATCAAGGTGATCTTCTCTATCGTACCCGGTTACATGGTGAAGATGGCATTTCATTTCTCTTTGATGAAGGCTATACCTACATTCCCTGGAACGGGCTGGCGTTTTTACTGGACGCCATGATCGAGGACGGCGACTATCCCAATCCTGTTGTAGAGGAGCTACCTGACCCCATCGGAGATTATAACATCCCTGATGAAGTTGATGAGATGGGCGGTCCCCACCGGCAAATGACCATCGGAGAAGCGGATTTTAATTATGTCCTGGATGCTGTTGCTTATGAAGCCGGAGAAACCGTAGTGGAACCGGTCAAGCCGGAGGCGATTGTTCAAATGGAAAACGACACACCAGCAGCCGGTGGCGAGCCTGCATCCGTTCCTGGCGAAAATCCCCATGTTGTGGTGGAGGCCCCTGAAACGGCTCTCCCCACAGATACAGCGGAGCAGCCTACACCGCCGCCCGTCAAAGGAAACACGACGGCGCACAAGAATTTCCGCCGCTTTCAAGAGTTGTTCCCGGAGATTGTGTCCGGTCAATATGAGTATCTGCGGCTGGAGGCCGGAGAAGCCTACTATCCTCTGGTCATTCACCATAAATACGGTTCCCATTACTGCATGGAGCATTACTATATGCAGAACGGCGACCGGATGTATGACCCTTATATGGATTTCCAAATCGACAAAGAGGCTGGGACACTTCGGGCTTTCAGTTATGAGAACAGTGGCATTGGTGTATATAACGAGGCTGATCCCGACGACCCCGCATACGAGAAAGCAATCAACGGGTTCAACAGTTTCTTTGCCACCTGGCTGAACAATATCCGCAGCCAAGGCTATGAGCCGGTGCGGGCCTCTATGATGGTCAATGATGAAGAAGTAGATGTGGATTTGCGCCCTGCTGCCGAAACTGTTCCGGTCATGGAAGAAGAACAACCGGAGCAGCTCTCCCTTCTATCCCTGGAAAAGAGTACGGAAGATCTGCTTGTTGAGCGTGTCATGCAGAGAGGTCCCCTTACCGCAGGAAAAAAAGAACAAATCTACGAATTTGCTCAGACCCACCCCACCGGATCAGAATTTACTGCTTTCCTAAAAAAGCTATATGGATATGAAGGGTTCTCCGGTGATGAAATGGGCGTGAAATACGCCATGTTCAATAGTGAAGGTGTCACTATCGAATGGCAGGATGAGCAGGGCGAAACACAGGAAACAAAGCTGTCCTGGGCGCGGGCTGCCGGTGTCGTGCAACGCCTGATGGATGAAGGCCGCTATCTGGAAACCCCTGTTGTCAGTCTGCCGGAGCCGGAAACCGATGAGCCGCTTGAGGGAGAAACAGAACCGTATGATTACAGTTTTGAATATGGCCTTTTAGGGCGCCTTAAAGCGGACTGCGAGTATTTTCTAAGTGAAGGCCATCAGCACGAAAAGCATTTGTGGGCGGGTAGCATCCATGCACAGATAGCTAAAATGCGAGAGCTGTATGATCTGCTCCCGGAAAAGCCGGAAGGGATAACCAAAGAAATAATTGACGATTATGAAACCCGTATGGCTCCCTGGGAACACGATGAAGCAGAGGAAACACAGATTTTAGATGAAGCCCTGGACGCCCATCATGGGCAGATTGATATGCTGATGCAGGCGGTCCGAGGTGAGCTGACGGTTGGAACCATCCGGTACAGCATTTTTGAGGGGCGGCCCCATATCAGCATGATTGAAGTTCTGGAGGACTATCGCCGCCAAGGTATCGCAACCCAGATGCTCCGCTATCTGCAAGGGCAATATCCCAATGAGGAAATTGTATGGGGGTATTTGACCGAGGATGGCTCGGCCCTGTACCAAGCCGTGGTGGATGAGCAGCCCAATCCCGACTATCTCCGGGTACAAAATGACCTTGAAGATATTACGCGGGAATTTGACGCTTATGTGCGGCGCCTGGACGGTGGGGCTATTCTCTCCCCCCAAGAAGCTGCCGACATGGACGATCTGGAGGACACGCAATACCGGCTGGAAAAAGAGCTGGAAGAACTGCGCCCCATTCGCGCCTTTGTACGAATGGGTGATGGTACAGCAGCAGAGGCGCCCGCTGTTATGGATGAAGCCACCCCCACTGATCTGGCGCCCCTTCGTGAGCCGCCTGCGGCGCCGCAGGTCGCCGCACACAACTTCCGTTTTTCCGAGGACTATGACCTGTATCCAAGTGGAGCAAAGACCAAATATAAAAACAATGTCATGGCGATCAAGCTGCTCAAGCAGATTGAACTGGAAAAGCGGACAGCGACACCAGAAGAACAAATCATCCTTGCCCGCTATGTCGGATGGGGCGGGCTTGCCAACGCTTTCTCCAGTACGGCCTCTGGTTGGGAGAACGAATATCAGGAATTGAAATCCCTGCTGACTGATGTGGAATACAAGGCGGCCATGAACTCCACCATCACAGCCTACTACACCGAGCCTGACCTGATCCGGCACATTTACCGCGCCCTGGAACGGTTTGGCTTCGAGGGCGGCCCTGACCGAAAAATCCTGGACCCCGGTATGGGAACCGGCAACTTCTACTCTGTGCTGCCGGAGCAGTTTCAAGGGAGCAAACTGTTTGGCGTAGAGTTGGATTCCATCACCGGCAGAATCGCAAAGCAGCTTTATCCTGATGCGGATATTTCCATCATGGGATATGAAGCCACCAAATTTGAGGACAACAGCTTTGATGTGATTCTGGGCAATATCCCGTTCAACTCCGTGAAAATCTATGACCGGCGCTACAATGACCTGAACCCGTACATCCATGACTATTTCTTCATCAAGTCCCTGGACCTTGCAAAACCGGGCGGTATCATTGCCTTTATCACCAGCAAAGGAATTATGGATCGCAAGGACGAGAGCCTTCGGGAATATATCGCACGGCGGGCAGAGTTCATCGGAGCCATTCGCCTACCCAACACAGCGTTCAAGGCTTTGGCGGGAACCGATGTAACAGCGGATGTTGTTTTCTTGAAAAAGAGAGCGCAGACCATAGAACTTGATCGCATGAATCTTCCGTCCTGGATTGAAACTGACCTGGACCGCAGTAAATGGATCGCCTATAACCGCTATTTCAAAGATAATCCCGAAATGCTCATGGGCGAGATGGTGAGCAGCCGGAATATGTACGGCAACGAAGATGGGACGGCCTGTGTTGCCCCGGAAGATTTTGACCTGAACCAGCATATTACCCAAGCAGTTGACTCCCTGTATGCCCGTTTTACCGCAGAGCCGGATGAAGAAATCGAGGCGGACGAACCGGAAGAAAGCAATACAGAGTATGAGGACGCTCCGGCCGGAACCAAAAACTTCACCTATGTTGTGCGGGATGGCGAGATCTTCTTCTGTGAAAAAGATAAGCTGATCCCGCAGCCTTACACCGGCATGAAGGCCGAAAGAATCAAGGGATTGTGCGAAATCCGTACTGCGCTGCTGGAGGTTATCAACATCCAGTCCCATGAGTATGACCCGGTTGATCTCCAGAAAGTACAGGACACACT
>NZ_NFHA01000075.1:0-3713 GCF_002159225.1 Flavonifractor sp. An91
TGTCTGCCAAACTCCTGACAAGAGGAGAAATAGACTGGTTATATAATTACTGAATGTTTATTGGGGGCCTTTTGCTCACTTGCGGGGCCCAATGTTCACATTCCAAAATGCCAAACACAGTCCAATATTTGAAATGTAATTCGTTATTAAGTACAAAGCACAAATTTAAGGGGCAACTAGGCACACGATCACCAGCGTTGCTGATTTGTCAACTCTGGAGCAGACCAAGGGATATTGACGTCGCTTTTCGTAAGTATGGGTAGAAGTATTCATAAAGATGTGGTAAAGTAATTTTAGCAGGAAGGCGTGAGCAAATATGTTTGTATCGATAACTAATAAAGAACAGATGAAGAAGTTATATGATTTCTTGTTTGTGCAGCAATTAGACTTTGAGGCTTGTTTTCCCGATGATGGCACGAAAGAATGTGACAATGAGAATCCGTTGATGAATGGAAAGCAGGAAATTTGTGCAGCAAGCGATGTGAAAATTGGTGTGTGGGATGGGATGGATAATGCCATTAGAGTGACAGGAAAATTGACGGAAGAAGTAAAGACCGTATTTTATCAGTCTTTACTGGGCCGTGGAATATGGAAATATAGCTTTTTCCGTAATGGAAAAGAGATTGTTACAGTAGAAGATTTTGATGATGTTCTTTTGAATTTAGATAAAAATGAAATTGAAATCTTAAGAATGATAAAGGTAATAGAGTAAGAAAGTGCGGGGTGTAAGCCCCGCACTTTCTGTTTATGCTGCATTGGGTAATGGCACAGAAGCAGAGTAAGCCACTACTGGGTCTGGTTCTTCCACAGAGAAAGGAAGGACGGGAATGGGGTCCATGGGAATCAATAGATCAGCCAGGGCTACAATAAGGCCCCCCCAAATTGCAACGGTGGCAAGCAAGTTGGCCTGATCAAGGACAGATTTAAGGGCTGTTTTAACAGCTTCAACGACTGCTCCAGCAGCACTTGTTCAGTTTTTGAAGCACTGGTTAATGATTACTTTGCGAGAAACAGAATCGTAAATGTATAAGCAATCAGAGTCTCCACTCTTATCTCCCTTTACTCTGAAATATGAGTTATAACTCATATTGTATGAGTTCTATGGTTATTTATATGAGCGGAAGCGCCAGCATCTAACGCAGAAGCAGTTAGCTGAACGCCTCGGTATGAACCCGCGCACGATCATAGATTTGGAGACCTGCCAGAGTAATCCGAAATTTGAAACGGTGGTCCTTGTCGCCAAAGAATTGAATATCAGCGTGGACGCCGCCATCTTCCCGGAAATGGTAAATCAGACAGTCTCGAAAACAGTCGTGGACTTCTTTGCCGGGAAAAGCGAAGCAGAGATCGAAAAATTTATCGCGCTCTGCAAACAGGCGGAAGCCTTCCAGAAAGACGAGTAACGCGGTCGGGTTCGATGTGCCCGGCCGCGTTACTATTTCACCCGTTTGCTATGCGGGCAGTTTATTCTTCTTTTGTTTTGTAAGCATTTTTCAGATGCTCGAAGGACTCCTGGCTGATGACATGCTCCATCCGGCAGGCGTCCTTTTCCGCCGTTACAGGGTCTACTCCAGCCTCGATCAGCCGGTCGGTAAAGAAGCGGTGCTTTTCGTAGATCTGCTCCGCCACTTCCCGCCCCACATCGGTCAGGTGCAGGAAATAGTCGCTGTCCATCGTCAGGAAGCCCCCGTCCCGCAGGGTCGCCACCGCATGGCATACGCTGGGCTTTGTGACCTCCAGGTGCCGGGCGACATCCACAGAGCGCACCATGCCTAATTTGTTTTTCAATACCAGGATGGCTTCTAAGTAATCTTCACCAGAGGCATACAATTTCATCATGAGCCACCCCGGTTGCCTCCAACTTGCCAGTTAGAGGATTCTCTTTGTAGCTCCACCATGTGGCGGAACATCCCGCCCCGTTCCATCAACTGCTCTGGTGTGCCTTCTTCCGCTACATGGCCATCTGCCAGCACCACCACATGATCGGCTCCCATCACCGTCCGCATCCGGTGTGCGATAACCAAAACTGTCTTATCCTTGAGCAGTGCGGAGAGTGCAGTCTGGAGGCTGGTTTCGTTCTCTACATCCAGAGAGGCAGTCGCCTCGTCCAGTAGAACGATAGGGGCATTTTTCAACAGGGCGCGGGCAATAGAAATACGCTGGCGTTCACCCCCGGACAGAGTAGAGCCGTTTTCTCCCACCACCGTCTGGTATCCCTCCGGCAGACGCTGAACAAACTCATCGCACTGGGCGGCCCTGGCTGCGGCCATGACCTCCTCATCTGTAGCGTCCTTGCGGCCCAGACGGATATTTCCCATAATGGTATCGTTGAACAGCACCACATCTTGGAACACAATGGCATAATCCTTCAACAGTGTTTCCGGGTCCACCGTGGAAATGTCCACACCGCCCATGGTGATGGTCCCTTTCTGAATGTCCCAAAAGCGGGCGGCCAGTTTCGCCGTGGTGCTCTTGCCGCCTCCAGAGGGGCCGACCAGCGCGGTCACTTCGCCCTGCTTGGCGGTAAAAGTAACGTCGGTCAGTACATCCTCTCCGTCCTGATACCGGAAGCCCACATGGTCAAAGCAAATATCGTGGCCTTTGGCTTGATACTCTGTTGTACCTTCCTGTGCGGGTTCCTGCTCAATAGCTTTCATACGGCGGAGTTGGAGCATTGCGTTGAAAATTTCACTGAGCTGCATCATCACGCCGCTGAGTGGGTCATAAATGCGGGAAGCCGTCACTAAGAACATGAGAAAAAAGAACAGGTTTAGTTCTCCCTGAGTCAGCAGTAGCGTCCCCATCAGTACAGTGGCCGGGAACCCCAATCGAAGGAGCATCTGCGAGGAAGTAATCATCAGGCCACTGGTCATTTCATAGCAGACGGAGGTATGTACAATCTTCTCCAACTTTTTGTCTAACCCTGCCAGATAGGAATTCTCCTGATTATTGGCCTTCAAATCCCGGATGCTCTCCAAAAACTCCTGTATCCCGTCGGCGGCATCCAGTTTTGATTGGATCTTTTTCAGGTCCATATGGTTTTGCAGGCGTTTGCTCCCCACAAGGACAAGGATCGCCAGGACAAAGGGCGACAAAATTGCCAACGCCATTCTCCAATCCATGAAAAACAGGCACAAACAGACGATCACACAACTGATGGCTGTTCCGAAAATTTGTGGAATCGTATAGGCAAAGACCCGTTCCAGGTCATTGCAGTCGCTCATCATGGTAGTGGTCAGGTCGGAAAGGTCCCGCTTGCCAAAAAAGGACAGCGGAAGGGTGCGTAATTTTTCGGCTAAGCCGATCCGCCGCTGGGCGCTTTCAGCATAAGCCGCAATATAGGTACAGCGGTACTGAATGTAATGGGTCAGGAAAATAATCACCAATAGCACCAGACACATTCCAGCATAAGCCCCCAGCGAAGGGGTGGCCGTTTCCATCCCCAAGAGCGGCTGAAGCAGCTGCATCACCAGCATTAAAAGCAGTCCCATAGGCATCATCAAACTGAGTGAGGTAAAGACCGAGGCAATGATTCCTTTTTTCAAATCCTTTGCGCCCTGCTCGGTCAGGGCAAAAAGTTTACGAAGCATAATGTCCCTCCTATTACAATAAATTTGGACAGGAAAGCCGGGCAGCCAGTCCGGCTTTCTCTCCATCTCGTGCCTAAGCTACAATAAGGGGAGCAACTGGCTGACCAATCCCTCCTTGGGCTT
>NZ_NFHA01000076.1:0-3425 GCF_002159225.1 Flavonifractor sp. An91
TGTGCCAGGATGATGTGGCCGCCGCATCCGTTCAGCGCATCCGGGAGGAGATCGAGCGCATCACCCGGAGGAATATGAAGGACTGCGTGGCCGCCCATCTCGCCCAGCTGTGTGCCGGCAACCCTGCCTTGGCCCGGAATGTGCTCTCGCCCCAGAAGTCCCTGGCCAAGTGTTTCCGCTACATCAGCCGGAAAGCCAGAGAGTATGCGGAACAGGAGCGGGCGGACGGCGATGTGACGGATGCCGGGCTCTACGGGTGTGACATTCCGGACGATATCGTGTACCAGTGGGCCGTGGACTATTTTAACGACCCGAATGCCGATAAAGAGCCCGAGCGGAAGCCATCCGTCAAACAGGGCAAGGCTATGACCCGGCCCGCAGCTCCCATCCAGCCGAATAAGGTTCCCGCCCCGGCAGGCGAGACCTATGAGCAGATGTCCCTTCTGGGAGGTGACGGACGATGAACAAGGCTGAGTGCCGCAAATATGCCGGCGAGCCCTTGCGTATTCGTGCGAACAGCGACCTGCTGTGCGCAGACCAGATCGAGTGGCTGACCACCGCCCGTGTCCGGGTGATAGACCACCGCCGTACCCTCGTGCTCCAGGTCTATTCCCGGGCCGGGGCGGCCCAGGGGGACCTGCTTCCCAAATGGACCGTGTTCCAGCAGAAAGACGACTATCTCACGCTGGAGCGCCGGGAGGATGGCACTGCATCCTGGCGCACGGCGTGCTTTGAGCGGCTGTCCCCTGATTGGAACTTCGTCTCCCGCTGTGCCTTCCTTACCCAGTCTGACCGAAAGTGCATCAGCCGCTTTTTCCATGATGATACGCAGGACGGCTTCGGCTGCCTGACGGCCCATCAAAAGCTGATACAGGAGGACCGGCAAAAAGCCCGGCAGCGGAAGGAGCGCCGCAGGATCAACGCCCGGATGCAGTCTGTCCCACCAGTTCCCCGGGGCCTGAAACGATGGCTGTACCGCAAAATCATGCCGGCGTACTTCTTCTACGACGCCGTGAAAGGCAGAAAAACAGTCCCCGGCGTCTGCTCCGCCTGCGGCAGGGAAATCTCGCTGTCCGGCGTCAGGTACAACGGGAACGCCCTCTGCCCATCCTGCGGCCGGGAACTGATAATGAAATCCCGCGGCCGCATGGGAAAGCTGACTGACCAAGAGACCTGCCAGGTCATACAGAGGACCGCCCCAGACGAGGTCGTGGTCCGGGTGTTCAAGGCCACCCTCCATCATGCAGACCCTGAACTGGACCTTTGGGAGGCCGCCCGCCAGTTCATCCGTCAGAAGCCCGGCGGCAGTCTGGAGGTAGACCACTATTACAGTTCCTTTGGCGTATGGAAAGCGGGGACCCGTCCCGTATTCAGCCACTGGCAGTACAACTTTGCGGCGGATGTCTGCGGCTATGTCTATCCCGGCAACCTGCCGGACGCCCTTCGTGACACGCCGTGGCAATACTGCCCTGTCACGCAGTTTTGCGGCTATTTCCAGGAGCCGATAGAGCTAAGGCCGCTTCTCACATCCTATATCACCCAGCCCAAAATCGAGCATCTCATCAAGGTGGGCTTTTGTGATCTGGTGTCCGACTTGATTTACAGACATCAGACCGTGCGCCTGGATCAGGAGCAGAACCGGACACACCGGCTTTTGCGTGTAGGGGCCGAGGATGTTCCCTTCCTTCGGGATATGCACATCGGGGCTTCCGGGCTGGCCGACTTCCAAACATATTACAGCATGGGACTAAAGGACCGGCAGGCGCTATTCCTCTGGCAGACCAGGCATGACATCCACTATATCGAGCGGAACATCCTGCCCTTCATGGAAGTCACCACGCCGCACAGGTTCATGCGCTATGTGGACGGCCAGACCAGGCGCCTGACCACCCGCACCGACCTGGGCAGACGTTATCAGAATACATACGATGTGGTCCGGGAATATGCCGACTATCTGGATCTGTGCCGGAAGCTGGAGTTTCCATTGAGCGATTCCGTCCTGTTTCCCCGGGACCTGCAAAAGGCCCATGACCGCGCCGCCACCCAGTGGAAGCAGGAATTGGACGCCAAAATGCGCCGGGATTTTCATGCGGCGATGGAATCTATCCGCCTCCATGCTGACTTTGAGCTGGACGGCATGGTGGTGCTCTGTCCCCAAAGCCCGGAGGACATCATTCAGGAGGGACAGGCCCTCCATCACTGTGTCGGCACCTATGTGGACCGCGTGGCAAAGCAGGAGTGCGTCATCCTGTTTCTGCGCCGGGCGGCTGAAGCGGACAAGCCCTTTTACACGCTGGAGATCAGAAACAGAAAAGTGGTCCAGGCTCGATCTGCCAACAATCGCCCAGCCACCCCAGAAGTCCAGCGGTTTCTCGACCAGTGGGAGCGGGAAGTCCTGCAAGCCGCATAAGATACGCCTGTCCTATCGGGCTCATACGGGGAGAAAGGATAAAACATGTCAGAACGCAGTAACGCCGGATATATCATTATCAGCGCCATCCGTGTCGGGGACGCAGAATATGTCCTCGGCGAGAACCCCAACGCCCCCGCACGGTTTGTCACATGGATGTGCAGAAACAGGAGCGATTACTTTTGGGGCCGCTACACAGATGACCCCCTGACCGCCCTGCGGAACCTGCTGGACCGGGCCGGGAGCGCACTGGAGGTGCTGGAGCGCCGGCAGAGAGAGGAGGCGGGCCAGCATGAGGATTGAACGCTTCCCACTGCAAGACCGGCTCGACCTGCTGGACACCGGCCGCTGTGCCCACCCCGAATACGCCGCGGCCATCATCCACCGCTTTGCTGATATGACCCTGCCTGAGTATTTCCGGGGCTTTGAAGCGGAGCTGGAGCGGCTTCGGTCCACCCTGGGCCTCTCCAGGGAGCAGGTACAGTCCATGACCTATAAACAGCTTGCCAAAGCCCTGGACGACCGGCTCTCGGTAACTCCCTCCTGTGGCGACGCCTACCTCTATGACGCGGCCGCCCTTCTGCTCCCGCCCCTCCTGGACACCCCTCCTGAACAAACAGAGCTTGAGGAGGACGGGGCCCCGCCCCTGGGGCAGCCCCTTCTCCCGCCCCGTTCGCTGGAGGAGCGTCTGAAGGCTGGCCTGACGCCGAGGGACTGTGTCCTTGTGGGCATGGAGGCCGGCAGTCTGATCCAGTTCATGGACGAGCTGGTAGCGCCCTGCGCGGCAGAGTTCACGGCCATTTATGAGCAGCATTTTCGACAGTATGGAAACAAGACGGTCTCTGAATTGGCCGCTGACTGCGCCGAGATGCCGGAAGCGGAGCGGCAGACCGTCTTGTATGAATTGCTGATCCACCCGTTTGCCTCCCTGGAGGAGCATCCCAACAAACGGTATTGCCCCTAAGCCGCCGTCCGGTTCCCAAGCGGTACCCTGACGGCGGCGGGCGATGGGTCC
>NZ_NFHA01000077.1:0-3393 GCF_002159225.1 Flavonifractor sp. An91
CAAGGCGGGGAGAGATCTTCAAGATCTTTCCCCGCCTTGCTTTTTGCTCAATGGACTGAGTTGTTTGGCATCATAAACCAGCTACTGAGCAAATTGTCAGTTCACAATATAGGAAACATCAAAGCGAATGCTGCTGGGAGACACATTGCCGATAAAGATGGAGAAGTTGGAGTCACCAGTAATCTCGAAAGACACAGACCCCGACCCGTTGGTAACAGTTTTCACGAGGCCGTAGCCAGTCTTGTTGTTGATGAGTCCGATCTGGACCTTAGAAGAGGTGGGAGTCCAGGTTGCATTGATGGTTACTTTCTGACCCTTGACCAGATTCTGGGCATCAAAAGCATATCCCTTTCCGCTGGAAAGGCTGCCAGAAGCATACGGCACGGCTTCGCCAGCTTTCGCAGTCACAGTACCCTCATAGAATGCCATACCGTCTGCGGTGTCAGTGGAGAGGTTAAACTGGGACAAATCGGCAAAGCCAGTGGTGGACTCAATCATCTTGGCAGCGTCATTGGATTCAGTGGACAGCTTCATGGTGGACAGATCCATAAAACCATTGGCAGACTCAACAATGTGAGCGTCGCCTGCATCGCCCAATTTCACATCGGCGACATCCATCAGTTCAGCATTGGGCACATCGATAGAAGAAGGCAGTTCGGCCGCAAACGCAGACATCGCCAAACAACTGGCGCCCAGGGCACAGGCCAAGGCAATAGCAACGGTCTTGCGGGATTTTTGGTTGGAATTCAACATGGTTAATAGTCTCCTTTCAAGCCTTTTTCTCGTTGAGACAAAGGCAATTCCAGATGATTTGCTGGGAATACGAAATACAGTCGTGTAAGAAATCAGAAGATGCCCATATTTTTTGCGCTCTGCCGGACTCATTTGACAGACAACTTGCTCATCACAAGATGTTTCTGCCAAACGATCTAACTCTCGCTTCATGAGATGCACAACAGGGTTGAACCAATAAACTGTTTGGAGAATAACTGCAAAGAGCTTACGCCATAAGTCATGGTGCTTAAAATGCACTAACTCATGTGCCCACAGAAGCATCGGAAATGTTCCACTTTGCAAAATCGGCTGAAAATCCCTTATTCACGGGCTTCCTGATACATACCCTTACAACCACAGACAAAGTGGTAAAGTATGGAGAAAACAATAAAATAGACTTTTCCGAACATCCAACGGTAGTACAGCGAGGAAGTGAACGCACAATCAACCTCTATGCCGCCGTTCCAGATGTCGCATAATGGACAAGCCAATTTGCACAATGGAGCATAAATACAATTCATTTTATAATATGCCCATAAGGAGGTCAATGCTCTATGAGAGAAAAGAAAACCCACCTGTATCTGGATAGCGAAGAAAGACGCCTGCTGTTACATAGCCTTGTGGAGCTGAAAAATCAGCTTATCAAACAAGGCAGATATACCGACCCCGTGGACGAACTCATCTTCCGAGTGCTGAACGCCCCCGTAAAGAGAATGAAAATTGAATATGTCTAAGGCAGATTACCACGAAGCCGCTTATTCTTATTGAATTTTAAGAGTAGGCGGCTTTTTTGCGTTCTCTGGTACGGTTACATAGCCACCCTGACAAAGTGGCTAAATCTATAAGGAAGGAGGACACATCTATGTCAAATTGCAAAGTGATTGCTTTAACCAACCAGAAAGGCGGTGTCGGCAAGACAACCACGGCGGTCAATCTGGGCGTTGGTCTTGCAAGGCAGGGCAAAAAGGTGCTGCTGATTGACGCAGACGCACAGGCAAATCTTACGATGGCTCTGGGATATAACCGCCCAGACGATATACCCGTCACGCTCTCTACCGTGATGCAGAACATCATCGACGATAAGCCCCTTGATGCTTCGCAGGGGATTATCCGCCACGGCGAGGGTGTTGACCTGCTCCCGTCCAATATCGAGCTGTCAGGTTTTGAAGTAAGGCTAATCAACGCCATGAGCCGTGAGCGTGTTCTGAAAACCTATGTGAACGAGGTCAAGAAGAATTACGACTATGTGCTTATCGACTGTATGCCGAGCTTGGGTATGATAACCATCAACGCTCTGGCGGCGGCTGACAGCGTGGTTATCCCGATGCAGCCCCACTATCTTTCTGCGAAAGGCTTAGAGCTGTTGCTTCGCTCCGTATCAATGGTCAGGCGGCAGATAAACCCAAAGCTGCGGATTGACGGTATTTTAATGACGATGGTAATGCCCCGCACGAACATTTCCAAAGAAATCACGGCAACCGTGAAAAGTGCCTACGGACAGAAAATCAAAGTCTTTGATACCGAGATACCCCATTCCATCCGTGCGGTGGAAGCTACCGCAGAGGGCAAGAGTATTTTTGCCTACGACAAAAGCGGCAAGGTAGCCGCAGCTTATGAGCAGTTCTCGAAGGAGGTGGCAGAGCTTGGCGAGAAACAGAGAAAGCAAAATCGAGCTGACCGCTTACGATGACCTGTTCCAGACGGACGAGAGCCGTGCGGAAGCAGGTTTGAGCAAGATACGGGATATTCCCATATCGGAAATTGATGAGTTTCCAGACCACCCGTTCAAAGTTTTAATGAATGAGGATATGGAACAGCTTGTCGAGAGTGTGAAGAGAAACGGCGTAATGACGCCCGCTACTGTCCGTCTGAAAGAGGACGGGCGGTATGAGCTTATCAGCGGTCACAGGCGTAAAAAGGCTTGCGAGCTTGCAGGGCTTGAAACGCTGAAATGCGAGGTCAAGGAGCTGACCCGTGACGAAGCCATTATCGTTATGGTAGAGAGCAACCTGCAAAGGTCTGTCATTCTGCCGAGTGAGAAAGCCTTTGCCTATAAGATGCGGCTTGAAGCGATGAACAGGCAAGGTCAGCGTACTGATTTAACTTCTCGACCAGTGGGCGAGAAGTTGTTTAGCGTGGATAAGATGAGTCAAGATGTTGCAGATAGTAGCAGACAAATTCACCGCTATATCCGCTTAACCGAGCTTGTACCCGAAATCCTGCAAATGGTTGACGACAGGCAGATTGCTTTCCGCCCTGCGGTTGAAATCTCTTATCTGACCGAGGAACAGCAATACACCCTGCTTGAAGCTATGAGCTACAACGACGCTACGGGCAAGCTGCTCCCGTGTCATACCTGTTTTTTCACGGGCTTTCTTGATTGCCTGTCCTATCGACGTGAAATCAAAGTCAAAATCGTTATTTCTTTTATCCATAAGCTCACCACCTGTTCTCTGAAAATCTTGCCCTTATATTTTACAGAGATGTGGTTTCTGATAGAATGTGTTTGGCAAAATAAAACTCTTGCAAAAGGCCCCCTGTGATCAAATTATGAACTGCGCATTTTTATGCGATAGTCGAGCATTGATTCTCTTGTCAACTACTACGGTGGACAAGTGG
>NZ_NFHA01000078.1:0-3026 GCF_002159225.1 Flavonifractor sp. An91
ACGAACATCCGATCAACGCCCAGCTGTTCAAAGGTCACCACATCGTCCTTGCGGTGGTTGGCCTGCAACTTTTCCAGCCGGGCCTTCAGAGACTTCCGCGTGTGCTCCAGCTGCTTGATTGTGAACCGTTCGCCCTTGGCCCTCTTGACCTCCAGGATTCCTTCTTCGATGTCGTCGATTTGTTCTTCCAGCATCCGCTTCTGCCGTTCCGGGCTCATGGGTATCTTCTCGAATTGGCTTTGGCCGATGATGACGGCGTCATAGTCCCCGGTGGCGATGCGGGCGCAGAACTTCTTGCGGCTGCGCTTCTCGAAGTCCTTTTTGGTTGTCACCAGGATGTTGGCGGAGGGATAGAGCCGCAGGAACTCCGAGGCGGTCTGCTCGGTCAGGTGGTTGGGCACCACGAAGATGGACTTCTGGCACAGGCCCAGGCGCTTGGATTCCATGGCGGCAGCGACCATCTCGAAGGTCTTGCCCGCACCCACCTCATGGGCCAGGAGTGTGTTGCCGCCGTACAGCACCCGGGCGATGGCGTTGAGCTGATGGGGCCGGAGCTGAATGGCCGGGTTGATGCCGCTGAAGGTGATGTGGCTCCCATCATATTCCCGGGGCCGGATGCAGTTCATCTGCTCATTGTACTGCTGTACCAGGGCCTGCCGCCGCTCCGGGTCCCTCCAGAGCCAGTCCCGGAAGGCGTTCCGAACAGCCTGCTGTTTCTGTGAGGCCAGGGTGGTCTCTTTGCTGTCCAGCACACGCCGCTCCTGCCCATTCGGATCTTTTACCGTCCGATAGACGCGGACATCCCGCAGGTTCAGGCTGTCCTCCAGGATTTTATAGGCGCTGGTCTGGTCAGTGCCGTAAGTAGTCCAGGCGGCCACATCGTTGTATGGGACGGTGCCCTTTCCGGTGATGGACCACTCCGCCGTCTGCCGGCAATACAGCACACGGATGTACTGACGCAGGCGTGCCGGGGTCTGGAACACCTCGTACATGAATTGCTGGATATAGGACTGGTCAATCCAGGTAGCGCCCAGGCGCACCTCGATTTCCGAAGCGTCCAGGTCCCGGGGCTGGACGGCCTGGAGCGCCTCCACATTCCCGGCAAAGAAAGGGTCCTGCTCCGCGATCCTCTGTGCGGCACGGAGCTTCCGGCGCACGTTGCCGGAGAGGTACTCGTCCGCCGTTTCCCAGCCCTTGTCCCAATGTTCGCCCTGTTCGGAGAAGTCAAAGGGACCGGTCGCCGGGTCTTTGAAGATGACGCCGGACAGGTCGCTCACGATTTGGGGGATGTGCTCTCTGCCGCCCATGAGCTGGGCCATAAATTCCAGGTCCACCCGGGCACGCTCTCCGATGGAAACGGCAAGGGCCTCGGCGGCGGTGTCCACATGGGTCACGGCCCGGTGGGATTGGATGGTGCGCTTGGTGAACATGTCCGCCTTGCGCTTCAGTTTACCCTCATCGTCCAGAATCTCCAGGGAACAGAGCAGGTAGTAGGCGCTGTCCTTGTCGAAGGCCTGCCGGTTTGCCCGGTCGTTGATAAGGCCGTACCGGGCGGAGAAGGCGTCGTACAGGCGGCCCAATTCCTGCTGCTTGGCCTGGATGGCGGCGTCTGTGCTGTGCTCGTCCATCTGGAAGGCGATAAGGCCGTGTACGCAGTTCCGCAGGGCGATCATGCCCCTGACACGTCCCTCCGCCGAAGCGGTCAACTCCGGGCGGACCATGACGCTGTTTTCTCGGTAGTACACCTGGCCGCCTACCAGGGCATAGGAGTAGTTCTTCACACCGGGGTCGGCGGGAAGCGTGGCGGCGGGCTTTGCCCCATCCTCCAGCTCCGGCGGCTCGGCCCCGGCATAGCGGCCCTGGACATGACCCACCGCATCGTGGAGCAGCTGTGCAAGGTCCGCGCCGGGGATGGGCGCCACGGTGTAGTCCTGCTTGCCGTACTGGGTGCTCTCGGCTGCGGGCTGGCCCAGCACCATCTCCGGGTGTTCCTGAAAATAGCGGTTGACCATGAAGCCCTCCGGCGTATCCTGGGTCTGCACCCACTCCGGCTCCGTGACCTGCGGGGTGCTCCGCTTTTGCAGGAACAGGATGTCCGACACTACCTCCGTGCCGGCGTTGGCCTTGAAGGCGTTGTTGGGCAGGCGGATGGCCCCCAGCAGGTCCGCCCGCTGGGCCAGATACTGGCGCACGGCGGAATCCTTGGCGTCCATGGTGTAGCGGCTGGTGAGGAAGGCCACGATGCCGCCGGGGCGCACCTGATCCAGGGCCTTGGCGAAGAAGTAGTTGTGGATGGAGAAGCCCAGTTTGTTGTAGGCCCGGTCGTTCACCTGGTAATTTCCAAAGGGTACGTTACCCACGGCAAGGTCGTAGAAGTCCCGCCGGTCCGTGGTCTCGAAGCCGGCCACGGTGATATGGGCCCTGGGGTAGAGCAGCTTTGCGATGCGGCCGCTGATGCTGTCCAGCTCCACGCCGTACAGTTTCGACCCGGCCATGCTCTCTGGCAGACAGCCGAAGAAGCTGCCCACGCCGCAGGATGGCTCCAGGATGTTGCCATGCTGGAAGCCTATGTGCTCCAGAGCCTCATAGACGGCGCGGATGACGGCGGGGCTGGTGTAGTGGGCATTGAGGACGGAACCCCGGGCCGATTCGTACTCCTCCGGCGTCAGGGCCTCCTTCAGCTCCGTGTATTCTTTGGACCAGTTCTCCTTGTCCGGGTCAAAGGCGTCCGGCAGTCCGCCCCAGCCCACATAGCGGGACAAGACTTCCTGTTCCTCCGCCGTGGCCCCGCGTCCCTCTGCCTCGATGGCCTTCAGGGTGCGGATGGCGTCCAGGTTAGCCCGGAACTTCTCCTTGGGTCCGCCCTCGCCCAGGTGGTCGTCTGTGATGCGGAAATTATCGCCCTGGATCTTTGCCTCTTGGGCGGGGCGCACGGCCGGGAGCTGGGGCGGAGTTTCCGACAGGGGCAAGGAGGGAGGAGGGGCCTTTTCTGTTTCGGGCGGTGGGCTCACGTTCAGCGCGGGGAG
>NZ_NFHA01000079.1:0-2515 GCF_002159225.1 Flavonifractor sp. An91
GTGATGAGGTACCTTTTGTAGAATGGTCCGGCGAGTTATTGTTACTGGCAAGCTTAAGGTATTCAGTACCGGAGGCGAAGGGAAACCGAGTGTGAACAGCGCGTATGAAGTCAGTGGCAATAGACCCGAAACCGGGTGACCTATCCATGGGCAGGTTGAAGTGGGGGTAAAACCCCATGGAGGACCGAACACACGCCCGTTGCAATGGTCGGTGATGACCTGTGGATAGCGGTGAAATTCCAATCGAACTCGGAGATAGCTGGTTCTCCCCGAAATAGCTTTAGGGCTAGCGTTAACTTAGATTACCGGAGGTAAAGCACTGAATGGGCTAGGGGCCGATAAGGTTACTGAACCCTATCAAACTCTGAATGCCGGATAATTGATGGTTAGCAGTCAGTCTACGTGAGATAAGTCTCGTGGACAAAAGGGAAACAGCCCAGACCCACAGCTAAGGTCCCAAAGATACGCTAAGTGGAAAACGATGTGGAGTTGCGAAAACAACCAGGATGTTGGCTTAGAAGCAGCCACTCATTAAAAGAGTGCGTAATAGCTCACTGGTCGAGTGACTCTGCGCGGAAAATATAACGGGGCTAAGCGTAACACCGAAGCTTGGGCTTGTCGTAAGACAGGGGTAGGGGAGCGTCGTGTACGGGGTGAAGTCGCAGCGGAAGCAGCGGTGGACTTTACACGAGTGAGAATGCCGGAATGAGTAGCGAGAATTATGTGGGAATCATAATGGCCGAAAATCTAAGGTTTCCTGGGGAAGGTTCGTCCGCCCAGGGTAAGCCGGGAGCTAAGGCGAGGCCGAGAGGCGTAGTCGATGCACATACGGTTGAAATTCCGTAGCCACCGAACCTTAAGCACACTGACACATGGAGATAGCGGGACCCGGGCGTTGGTTGACCCGGGCGTAAGGGACCGAAATCAAGTAGGGAAGTCCGCGATGCTCTGTGGCGAGAAAAGGTGTGAGGAATGCTAAGGTGCCCGTACCGCAAACCGACACAGGTAGATGAGGAGAGAATCCTAAGGCCAACGGGAGAAGGGTTGTTAAGGAACTCGGCAAAATGACCCCGTAACTTCGGGATAAGGGGAGCCTCCTACGGGAGGCCGCAGCGAATAGGCCCAAGCGACTGTTTACCAAAAACACAGGTCTCTGCTAAATCGAAAGATGACGTATAGGGGCTGACGCCTGCCCGGTGCTGGAAGGTTAAGAGGAGAGCTTAGCGCAAGCGAAGGTTTGAATCGAAGCCCCAGTAAACGGCGGCCGTAACTATAACGGTCCTAAGGTAGCGAAATTCCTTGTCAGGTAAGTTCTGACCCGCACGAATGGCGTAACGATTTGGGCACTGTCTCAACAGCCCACCCGGCGAAATTGTTGTACTGGTGAAGAAGCCAGTTACCCGCAACTAGACGGAAAGACCCCATGGAGCTTTACTGTAGCTTAATACTGGAAATCGGTAAATCATGTACAGGATAGGTGGGAGACTTGGAAGCCAGGGCGTCAGCTTTGGTGGAGTCACCCTTGGGATACCACCCTTGATTTGCTGGTTTTCTAACCTGCGGCCGTGAATCCGGTCGGGGGACACTGTTAGGTGGGCAGTTTGACTGGGGCGGTCGCCTCCTAAAAGGTAACGGAGGCGCTCAAAGGTTCGTTCAGCACGGACGGAAACCGTGCAGTGAGTGTAAACGCATAAACGAGCCTAACTGCGAGACCGACGGGTCGAGCAGTAACGAAAGTTGGAGTTAGTGATCCGGCGGTATGCAAGTGGAAGTGCCGTCGCTCAACGGATAAAAGCTACCCTGGGGATAACAGGCTGATCTCCCCCAAGCGTCCACAGCGACGGGGAGGTTTGGCACCTCGATGTCGGCTCGTCACATCCTGGGGCTGAATTCGGTCCCAAGGGTTCGGCTGTTCGCCGATTAAAGTGGCACGCGAGCTGGGTTCAGAACGTCGTGAGACAGTTCGGTCCCTATCTGTTGCGGGCGTAAGAGATTTGAAGGGAGCTGTCCTTAGTACGAGAGGACCGGGATGGACGTACCTCTGGTGCACCAGTTGTTCTGCCAAGGGCATGGCTGGGTAGCTATGTACGGACGAGATAAACGCTGAAGGCATCTAAGCGTGAAACTCCCCCTAAGATTAGATCTCTCATCCTTCGGGAGTAAGGCACGTCGTAGACTATGACGTTGATAGGTCGGAGGTGGAAGCGCGGTAACGCGTGCAGCTGACCGATACTAATAAGCCGAGGGCTTGACCTTAACATGATGATTGCAGGCGCTTGCCTGATGTACTGGAGACTGCATTGTTCGGTTTTGAGGGTGCTGACAAAGCGACGCGTAAATGTGGCCCGTTGGTCAAGCGGTTAAGACGGCGGCCTCTCACGCCGCAAACGTGGGTTCGATTCCCGCACGGGTCACCAAACCTGCGCCTTTAGCTCAGCTGGTAGAGCAACTGACTCTTAATCAGTGGGTCCCCGGTTCGAATCCGTGAAGGCGCACCATTCTCTATGGAGCGTCT
>NZ_NFHA01000008.1:0-98230 GCF_002159225.1 Flavonifractor sp. An91
GTCAGGCGGTTCAGGATGGTGGGAAAGTTCGTCATCAGCACCGGCACATCCCGGTCAAGCAGGGCGTTGGCGATACAACCGGCGAAAAAGGACTTGCCGGTTCCCACATCCCCAAACAGAAGCAGGCCGGTGTTGTTCCTGTATGCCTCTTTCCAGTTCTCCACATAGGCGCGGGCCTTGTCCATCAGGGGATTTTGGCCGTTGTCGTTGGCAAAGGTGTAGTCGTACAGATAGCGGTCTTGCAGGCCCTGGGCCTTCCGGCGCTTGATACGCTCCATGCGGCGCTGCCGTTCCTCGGCGGCCTTGCGCTGTTCCTCGGCCTCCCGCTGGCACTGGCAGATACAGCGGGGCATGAAGTAGCCCGGTTTCCCAAAGCAAGGCACAACGGTCTGCCTCTGGCCGCCGCACTTCTTACAGTGAATGAGGCCATCTGCCGGGTCTATGTACTCGTCCCCGGCCAGTTCCACACTGGCGGCTGCCTTGTCGATCAGCGCCCGGATTTCTGCGGTAATCTCCATCATATGGTTTCATCCTCCTTTACGCTGTAATCCCGGTTGCGGGTGGGCGGGGCCGCTTTCCTGGCGTCCTCACTGGCCCAGCGCCGGATGGTGGCAGCATGGCTCTGATACCGCTTGCCGGTAGAAGCCATGTACTCGGACAGCTTTTCGATGTACTGGCCCCATACAGTGGGAAAGCTGGCCTGCAGGTCTGCCAGTTCCTCGTCCATCAGGAAAACATTCTGGTAACGGCCATAGGCGCGGGCGCTCTCACTCTCTCTATTCTCTATACTCTTATCTCTAATATCTAATCTCTTATCTCTAATCTCTGGTGGACAAATGTCCCCCCGGCTATATGGTGGACAAATGTCCGCCCCGTCGGATGGGAGCAGTTTTTGACGCTTCAACCGCATACGCTCTTTCTTTTTCCGTTCCCCCTCGGTAGAGGACTGGCCGATCAGCAATTGGATGTCGGCCATGTAGTAGGCCCCGTCGGTCAAAATCTCCACAAGGCCAAATTCGAGGAACACCTTCAAGGCCCTCTCCACCGTCCCCACCTGATGGCGGGTAAAGGTGGCGATGGTCTGGGGCGTGTGGGGCAGATGGTCGTTGAGCATGAGAATACCGCCGCTTTTGAGTGACATGAGGTACATTTTCAGCAGCAGATTGGAGTACAGCAGGCCGTCCTGCATACTCTCCAAAATAACCATTGTTTCGCTGTTGTAGAAGTTTTCTTTCAGCTTGAGGTAGTAATATTTTCGATTGTCTGACATGGGTTCCTCCTTGGGGTTTATTTCAGGGGTCTGTACGCCTTTAGAGGGCCGTTTTGGGGGCCAGAGGATAAATCTATCAGGCCCCCAGCGACACCCTCAAAAAAAGCCTTGATTTACAAGGGGTTTTCGGCCCCTAAAGCGTGACATTTCGCCCTTTGTTTCCGCTTGCGCTGGGCGGCCTTGATACGCTTCATGCGCCCGGCACATTCCGGGCAGTATTTGGCCCGGTTGGAGCCGGGGGTGAACAGCGCCCCGCAGACGGCGCACCGCTTGGCGTCCAGGCGGTGGAACAGGGCCGTTTCCAGTTCTCTGTCCAGCGGCAGCACCGCCGCCCGGAACCACCGGCACAACAGGGAGTAGGAAATGGACTGGACGCAGACACATTCCTCCCCATCGTCCAGCGCGATACAGTTGCCGCCGTCATAGTTGCAGCACTCATGTACCAGCCGCCGCGCTCTGCGGTACTGGCGGTAGTCCATGACGGGGACGGGTTCAGGCTTGCTTTTCTTCATGCTGGCACTTCCCACACCCGCCGCAGTTGCCGCAGCCGTGGCAGGCATGGGCCTCCGGCTCCGGGCCGGTGGGCGCGTCTGCCGGTTCCGGCTGCAACAGGGCAAGGGGCAGGCGGATATTCAGGTGGACAGTGACGGGTAAAATAATCTGCTTCATAGGGCAATCTCCTTCTGTGAGTGAATGTTGACAGTTCTGTGCAAAGGTGTGTCGTGAAACGCGACGCACCTAAAAGGGGTCGGCAAAGCGCCGTACCCTTTACCGCTCTGGTCCCCGGTCGCGGGGCTTGTCCCGTTCCTGCCGGGCCAGTTGGTCGGCGGCCTTGCGGAGCCGTTCCACGGCTTTCAGTTCCTCCCGCATGGCCTTCATGTCGATGCTGTCCACCTGCTTCTGGGCGGTCAGCAGGTCGATCTCGCGCCGCCATTCCTTCGGAGAAAGTTCCTCGCCGCTGGCTTTCAGTTCCTTCAGATACCGAGCCGCCGCGTCATAGAGGATCAGTTCCCGGCTGTGGCGCTGCTCGAACAGTTCCCGCTTTTCCGGCTTCACCCTGGCAAACTGTTTATGAATGGCCTTGTACTCGTTGTACTGCGCCCACATCTCCCCGCGCTCGGTGAGAACAGCGATCCGGCGTTCGGCCTTGACGATCTCTCGCCGCAGGTCATAGTAGCGGGTGTTCATATCGGAAATTTTTTCATGGAGCTGCTGCATGGACTGGATGCCGTTTGCCTGCAAAAAGCTGAACAGGGCGGCGCTCTCCTGCAAAGCCCGGATTTTGCCGGTGCGGGTGTCAGGCCGCTTGAGCTGCTGCTGGGCCTCCCACAAGTCCATCATGCTGGGCTGCTGGCCCTCCGGCTTCTCCGCCTCGGCCTTCGACCAGTTGTAGAGACGGGTCATGCGGGCCTTGATTTCTTTCAGCAGCTTGTTGTCGGCGGCGATCTGCCGGTTGACTTCTCCCTTGTCGGTGCGGATGCCGCGCTTCTCCATCTGGCTGGCTGCTGGCCCCAGGTGGACAGAGGGGATTTTATCAATGCCCCGGCGCTTGTAGCTGCGGTGGTCTACCAGGGCAGGCTGACCGACGGCCTCCAATGCCCGGTTGGTATAGGCCGCCCATGCCGCCCGCCAAATCTCCACATTCCCTTTGTCGTTCCAGTCGGTGGTATCCTCCCGGTGGTTCTTCCAACCGCCTTTCCCGTCTGGGATGCGCTGGCCGTTCTCGTCCAGGTCGTATGCCTTGCGGCACTTCGCGCCCCATGCACCGTTTTCTTTTAAGGGCCGGACGGTCAGCATGATATGGACATGGGGGTTGCCGGTTCCCTTGTCATGGATGGCGAAGTCGGCGCACATTCCTTTGTCCACAAAGTTGTCCTTCACATAGGCCCGGACAAGGGCAAGCTGCTGTTCCCTGGACAGTTCACGGGGCAGGGCCGCCTCAATCTCACGGGCAAGCTGGCTGTCCCTGGCTTTCTCGATCTGCTCCACACTGTTCCAGAGGGTGGAGCGGTCTGAAAATTCCGGCGGGGCGTGGGCGGGCAGCATGATCTCCGCATGGACAACGCCGCCTTTGCGGGTGTAATCGTGGGTAAGGCCGTCCCATTCATTCGTCAGCTTTGTTCCGCTGCGGTAGGCGGCTGCGGCAACAGCGGAACGGCCCTCGCTGCGCTTGATGATACTGACGGGGATGTGGCAAAAATCTATGGGGATCGCCTCCTTTCGGTGAGGGGTATTCAGGCTCCGTGGAGCCGGACAGACGCGAAGCGGGTGTCTGGCTGCGCGGGGCGCACAAGGGGTTTGGGGAGTGTAGCGCCCCATCGCGGACGAAGTACGCAACAGCCCCCGGCAGGGCGCACGACACCGGCAACGGTGTATAAGTGCGCCCTTGTAAACAAGGGACTTACGGCTTGTCCCCGGATTTCGGCAGTTTTGCGGCCAGTTCCGCCGCCCCCGGAAGATGGGACAGGGCAATCAGGAACGCCTTGACCTCTACGCCGGGAAGGCCGGGGGCCAGAGGAAAAATGCCCTCCAAAATGGCCCCGCGCTCAATCAGGCGGCGGGTGCGGGCCTTGCGTTCCTCATTGCGCTGCTTGTTCTCCAAAATCTTCTGGCGGTTCTCAAGCTGCCGGATTTCCTTCAGGACTTCTTCGCGCTCGTCCTTTTTCGATTTCGCTTGGGCGGTGTTGTCTTTGTGCATATCGTTTTTTCCTTTGGCGGCTCCATCCAGCCGCGCTTGATATAATATTTCTGCAACTTGATGATGGCGTTGCGTACCGTGACAATGGCCGCCGATGTGGTAAATCCCTCGGCCCCGGCAATCTCCTTAAAGGGCTTGCCCTCCCAAAACCGGGCATGAAGGCAGCTCGCCTGCCGGGGCGTCAGGGTGGCAAGGGCCTCCCGGAGCCGTTCCATCATCAGGGCATGGGCGGCCTCCTGTTCCCGTTCCGTTTCCTTCTCCATCAGAATATCTTCCGGGGAAATGGCCTGCTCCGGGAAATGGTGTTCCATGCCGGGGGATGCGTCCAGAGAATAACAGTGATAATGCTGCTTGGCGTCATTGGCGTCCTCTGCGCGGCTTTCCTCCACAATGGCGTCTGCCACTTCGTCCGGCACTTCCACAAAGGTGTCTTTCTTACAAATCGGGTAGTAGTATTTTTTCAGGTTGAGGGTTTTCATAGGCCGCTTGTCCATTTCCGGCGTATGAAGTACCGGCGCAGCCGCCGGAGCGCCGCATGGATGGACTTCCCAGCCTGGGATGGGGTAATGCCCTCCATCGCAGCAATGTCCTTCACTTTCATCCCCAGCATATACCGGGCATGGACGCGGCGGGCCTGCGCTGGGGTCAGAGAGGAAATCGCCTCATAGAGCCGCCGGAGCAGTTCGGCGTATTCGGCCTGCGCCTCCTTTTCCATCAGGCAATCCTCCGGCGATGGCTGCGCCCAGCCGATGGCGGCGTTCTCAATCCCATCGTCGCAGTCAAGGGAGTAAAACGCCTTGTAGCGGTACATCTTGCGCTCCCTGGCGGCCTCGGCCCGCTTGTCCAGCAGGAACGCTTCAACGATTTCATCCGACACCTCCACAAAGGTGTCCTCGGTGCAGAACGGGTAATATTGCTTGAGGTTGATCGTCTGCATAGGCCCGCCCTCACTCTGACGGGAAAAGGCCGTCATAGCAGCGGCGCATATTCCGCAGGCCCCGCCGGATGGCAATACTGACCTTGCTGCTGTGTACGCCCTCCATCCGGGCAATTTTCGGCTGATTGATACCGGCGATGTAGTAGGCCCGGACGCGGCGGGCCTGTGTGGGGGTGGCATGGGCCAGGGCCTCCGACAAGGTGGCAACCAGCCGCAGGCGGGCGGCCCGTTCCTCGCGCTCCAAAAGGATTTCCTCCGGCGATCTGCCGTGTTCCAGCGCGTAGTTCTCCGTCCAGCTATATGCGTCCAGAGAGTACCAGGCGCGGTGGTAGACCTTCCGGCGCTCATAGTTGTTCATCTCGCGCTGGGCCTGCCGCATGACCTCCCAAACCTCATCGCTGACCTCTACAAACTCGTCATGTCGGTAGTGGGGATAAATCCACCGCAGATTGATTGTTTTCATAGGCTTACCTCCTGAAAATGGGAGAGGCGGGCAGCTTGTCCGCTGTCCGCCTCCCGCTGGGATAAGGGAAACAATCCCTTTCACTTGGTAGCCCGAAAACAGGTCATTCGTTAAGCCTGTTTTCAAAGAAATTTATAAAATTTTTTCTGACTGCCTCCACACTCTGATACACGGCCACTTTGGAGCAGCCGCACACCGTCCCGATCTCCGCAAGGGTCAGCCCGTCCAGGGCATAGAGCAGGAACCGGCGGCGCTGGGCCTCGGTGCAGGTGTCCAGGACGGCCATCAGCTCGCCCAGCGTTTCCATGCGGCAAAGGTATTCCTCCGGCGTTTCGCCGTAGATACCTACGCCCTCGGTGGCAACTATGTATTCGTCAAACTCCCGGCCATCCCAATGCCGCCGCTGCTCATGGGACAGGTTCTCGGCTTTGTGGTCAGCCCAGTCAAGAAATTCATAGACTTCCAGTGTGACCTCCACGGCCACAGCTTGTCCGTTGTAATGGATGGTGACTTCCATCTGCCTTTCCTCCGTTCAGATTTTTGCGGGAAAATCTGAACGGGGCGGCGGGGAACGACACCGGGGACAGGGTTCGGGCCATGTTGGCCCGATGTTCCGGCCCCATAGGTATGAAAAAACGCCCGGACAGCATGAAGCTATTCGAGCGCAAAAAATATGGTATTCAGTTACATTGTGACAATTTTCGCACTGGCTGCCAGACGGGGCCTGTCCGGTGGCCGGGCTTTTTTTGACGATAGTGCAAATATCGTCTGAATTTGTCGGCGGTCAGTGTGTTTCACGGCGGCTCCCTCCTAAAGCCGCCGTGTCAGCGTATGGGCGTCACTCCTTTGTCGAGGGCATAAGGAACGGCGGCCTTGATGTTACTCAAAACCGCCGCAGTCCTTGAAAATCCATTATGGGCGCACGAAGCTGCCTGCCCTGCAACGGTTTTTTTCTTTCCCCGTCTTGCGGGGCAGGATCGCTTGGCTTATTCGGTTTATTCCTGCTCCTGTTCGGCTGCCTCTTTCAGCCGTGAAAAACTCTCATCGCTGATAATGTGTTCAATCCGGCAGGCGTCGGCCTCCGCAGTCTTGGGGTCAACGCCTGCGGCGATAAGCTGCTCGGTAAAAAAACAATGTCTCTCATAGATTTTTTCAGCAACCTCGCGGCCCACATCGGTCAGATGGAGAAAGTGATCTTCGTCCATTGTAAGAAAGCCGCCGTCCCGCAGGATCGCCACTGCATGGCACACGCTGGGCTTTGACACCTCCATGTGCCGGGCCACATCTACGGAGCGTACCATACCGAGTTTCTTTTGGAGAACAAGGATGGTTTCCAGGTAGTCCTCCCCGGACGGAGTTATTACGGGCTTCATAAACTCTTTGCGCTCCTTTGCCTGTTTTTGTTGCAATTCTTCCCATGCTTCACGAATAATCAAAGAAAACACCTTGGCACGCCCCCTTTCAAGAATAATAGGTTCTGATGTTTATGCAAAAGAAATCACTTTAGTTTCCAGCCACTTGCCAGTTCACGCTGTTTCCAAAAACGACTATAAATTCCATCTTGAGAAATCAGTTCTGCGTGTGTTCCTTTTTGCGCCACTTTGCCATCCGATATAACGACAATCTGATCGGCATTTTTTACTGTTGATAAGCGATGTGCAATGGAAATCAGTGTTTTTCCCTTTGTAAGCTGTTCAATCGCTGCCAACAGTTCATGTTCATTCTCCGGGTCAACGCTGGATGTTGCTTCATCCAGGATAATGATTGGAGCATCTTTCAAAATGGCTCTCGCTATGGAAATACGCTGCTTTTCACCGCCAGACAAAGTAGAGCCACCTTCACCCACCTTTGTGTTATATCCTTCGGGCAAAGATACGATAAAGTCATGGCATTGAGCCTTTTTTGCTGCCTCCACGATTTGCTCATGGCTTGCATCAGGATTGCCAAAGCGAATATTATTCTCAATGGTATCATTGAAAAGGTAGACGCTTTGAAAGACCATGCTGATATATTGCATAAGGCTATCAGCAGTGTAATTTTTTACATCCTGCCCGTCCACAAGAACCTGACCTTCTTGAACATCCCAAAAGCGGGCAATCAGGTTGCAAAGGGTTGTTTTACCTGATCCAGATGGCCCCACAATCGCGCAGGTAGTTCCCTGTGGGATAAGCAGAGAAACATGGTCGATAATTTTTCGGGACTTTTCATATCCGAAAGATACATCCCGAAGCTCAATATCAAACCGTTTCGGGACAAGTTTATTTGATGTTGTGTCCATCTGCGGGATGTTAGTAACTTCTTCAAGGCGGTTTAAGCCAGCGGTGACGACACGGGAAAGAAACGCACCATTTCCCATCTGCTCCATTTCGGAAAAAATGATAAAGGCGCTGACAATCACCATGAGGCACCACGGCAACGATAAACTTCCCGCCAGATACAAAAGAACGGCGGCTAACATCAAAACACTGCCGGTTATCTTGTAAACAGCAGAGTACCATTTCATCAAAGCCATAGAAGCGTGTTCCTGTGCAAGATCAGCTTCTTTCTTTTTACGAAAAGAGGCATAAACGGCATTTTCGCTACCATCCGCTTGGGAAAAGGCACGAAGCACCGCAATTCCCCGGATATATTCCAACGCCTGAGTCGTCATATCTTCTTGCGCCGCCAATACTTTCGGCGCGTGTTCCCTTGCAACTTGTCCAATAGCATGAAGAATTAAGATGCCGACAATGGAACCTGCAAGGGTGATTACTGCAAAAACAGGAACGGAAAATAGAAAGAAAACGATCATTACCAGCGCCATCAACGCTCCGCTGGTCAGATCAGTGACCGCCATCATGGAATATTGTTCCAACTCCGTTACTGTCGTTGTAAGTACATTCTGAATACTTCCCAAACGCTGCTCAGAAAAATATCCCATAGGTGCTTTTCGCATGAGGGAGCCGACATGAAGTCTGTAATCACGGAATATATCAAAGCCTTTAGCACTCATGGAAATATCCATAAGCCACTGAAAAAAGAAACGGCCCAGCACACTGATACACAAGACAGCAAAAGCTTTCCAGATTACATCCATTGTCAGGCTGTCCAGATCAGAGGCAACAATATAAACCGCCCATAAAACCATTGCCATACATACGCTTTTCAGGAAATTAAAGAGGATGCCCAGCAAGATTTTTGATTTATGCTTTCCCGCCAGATTGAGTATTCTTTTAATCATAGCAACCATTGCCTATCCCTCCTTCTTTTCCAGATTTGATGCTCCGACATACTGCTGCCACATTCGATGATACAGTGGACACTGTTCCAGTAATTCTTTCTGTGTTCCTCTGGCAATAATATTTCCCTTATCAACGACAAGAATTTGCTCCGCATTTTGAATAGTGGAAAGCCTGTGGGCGACAACCACAAGAGTTTTGCCGTGAACAAGACGCCCAACAGCCTCTTGGATTTGAGCCTCGCTTTCGGGATCAGCGTAGGCAGTTGCCTCGTCCAAAATGATAAGGTTTGACTGTTTCAGCATAGCCCTTGCAATCGTAATGCGCTGGCGTTCGCCCCCTGAAAGCCGATCTCCCGCATCACCGGCAAAGGTATCATACCCTTGCGGCAATTTCATAATAAAGTCATGGCAGTTTGCGGCTTTGGCCGCAGCCTCTACTTCCTGATCAGACGCTTGTGGGTTTCCCATGCGAATATTCTCTCGAATAGACTTATTAAACAAAAAGTTATCCTGCGCCACATAGCTGATTTCCTGCATCAGCTGATCGAATGGAATGTCTTTTATGTCCTTTCCACCATAACGAACGATACCGGAAGTCGCATCCCAAAATCCAGCCATCAGTTTTGCAATCGTTGATTTGCCAGAGCCGGAAGCCCCAACGATAGCGGTCATAGTTCCTGGTTTTGTCTGGAAAGATATGCCATGAAGCACTTCTTTGGTATCGTTATAGGAAAACGAAACATTCTCAAAAGAATATGCACTTCCGTCAAATTCAACTTTCGCATCCGGCCGTTTTTGTTCCGGCGTTGCGAGGAAATCTTTGACGGGCTTCAGATTGGCGGTAATCGTTGTCAGCATTTCACCGGCACTTGCCAGCTTCATCAAAGGCGCAATCGCACCAATGGGGATGATAATGCACGCAACAAGGATCGGAAGTGAAATCTGCTGGTTCATATAGAGGTATGCACCAATGGGCAGACTTCCCAGCATTGTCGATGGAAGAATTGCTTTTACCGCAGCCATCCAAAACCAGCATTGCCGCCACCAATCAAGCGTACTGTCATGGAAAAAGTTCACTGAATTAGAAAACTTGCCAAAAGATGCTCCTGTACGGCTAAAGGCTTTTATGACCTGGATGCCTCCAACATATTCAACCAGCGCTGCGTTCATTTCGTTTCCGCTACGCAGATAGGTTTCCATTTTCTCACCATATCCGCGAAGCATCCCGAAAATAAAAGGGATGCAAAGAGGAATTGTAATGAGTGACGCCAATCCCATGCGCCAGTCCAACGCAAACAACAAAACAATGCAGGCTGCCGGAGCTGCGATATTTGAAGGGATTTCGGGGATAAAATGCGCTATCGCATCTTCTAATTTTGCAACATTATCTACGATGAGATTTTTATATACGCCGGATGGCGTTTCCAGCATGACACCCATTGGAACCTTTCGCATTTTTTCTGCAATCGCACACCGAATATTGCACAAAATGGTAAATGCAATCTTATGGCTGCGGCTGGATGCAACAATACCGAGCAGAGTTTTGAGGATGATACCTGCTGCGGCAATTCCGGCCCAAATCAGTGTACTATGTATCGTTGCTGTACCTGCGAAAACTTCGTTGGCAAGCATGGCGGCGGTCAAATAGGGGAGCATACCAAATAACTCTGACAGAACTGTCAAAATTACAGACAACGACATCTTTCCCTTGGCATCGCCGGAAAACTCAAAAAGAGTTTTTATTGGATTATCTTCTTTCTGCTTCATAAAGCCCCTCCTTCCTCAGAACCGAAAAATTGTTGAACACGCTGTCCGTTCTGTGTATCAAACGGCCCATACCATTTCACAGTCCCATCCTCAATAAAAATGAAATAGTCACAGCATTCTGCAATCAATTCCGGGTCATGGGTAATAATCAGCGATGTTTTCCCTATGGCGCTTAATTTCTTGAGGCAATTTGAAACCTCCAACATATGCCGATAGTCCAAACCACTTGTCGGTTCATCAAAAACCATAATTTCTTTTTTTGATGCAATGGCACTTCCAATCGCCACGCGCTGTTTTTGTCCGCCAGATAACGAAAGGGGATGGATACTTTTTAATGCAATTAAATCCATATCACGCAGGATCTCATCAACTATTTTTTCACGCTGAGCATCGTCCGTATGTTCCACGCTTATGGAAATTTCATCTTCAACGCTTTCTGTAAAAAGCTGATGATTGACATCCTGCATAACCAGATAGCATATTTTCAGCCGCTGCCGGTTGCTGTATGTTCTACTTCCGAACGAGAATAAACCTCTTGCCCGTTTCTCAAGCCCGCACAGGCAACGGGCAAAAGTCGTTTTTCCAGCTCCATTTTCCCCGATAATTCCAACAATCGCACCTTTCGGAATAGATAAGGCCGGTATTTCAATCCCAACGCCATCCTTGTAATGAAACGATAAATCTTTCACAGAATAGCAGTCCGAACTATGCGGTGTTCTGGCATTGGAGCCAAAAGACACTGGCGATATGGATCGTAGCCCACGGCGTTTGATTTCATCTGCTGACAGGCTCCAGAATGTATCAGCGGGCATATCTTCTTTGATTTCTCCATCGTTCATATAAACAACCCGATCTGCCACACCCTTCAAATAACTAAGCCGATGTTCAGCAACAATAACGGTCTTTCCCTGGGCTTTCCATCGCATGATAATATCTTTCAGCATCCAGATTGAGCGCCAGTCCAAATTAGAAGTGGGTTCATCCAAAACAAAAATGTCCGGCATGGGAATGGAAACTGAGGCACAGGCTATCTTTTGCTTTTCACCGCCAGACAGATGGAATAGATTTCGCCCAACAAGTTCTCCAATTCCAAATTCATTGATTGCGTTTTCTAAATACTGGCTGATTTGCTCAACAGGTACAGCCAGATTTTCACATCGAAAAATCAGTTCACTGGTAGAGTCAATATTAAAAAATTGTGTGCGCGGGTTTTGAAAAACAGAGCCAACCTTGCGGGCTACCTTATGGATCGGCTGCTTCGAGATGTTTTCTCCATTAAGCAGGACTTCACCAGTGAGCTGCCCCTCATAAAAGCTGGGAATAAGGCCATTCAATAGCCGTGTGATTGTTGTTTTTCCGCACCCTGATCCTCCACATATAAGGACAACTTCTCCATCGTGAATAGATAGATTTACATTCGTAAGAGAATTGTCCTGTTCGCTGTCCTTATAGCGGAAGGACACATTTTTCAGTTCGATCATCGTGCCCCTCCTTAAAACAAGTAATAGAGAATAAGCGCAGCGGTTAACAGAACCATCAAAAGGATGTCCAACCCTTTGATCTTTATTTTGCAGTAATTACTTCTTTCCGTATCCACGCCGAGGCCGCGTGCAACGGCGGCAGCGGATAGTTCGTCACCAATTTGCACAACAGAAGCAATCAGCGGTACGAGCCTGTATTCCAACATGGCAATCGGCCCTTTACTAATTCCAATACCGCGCATTTTCATTGCATCCTGAATACTGTGGTACTCGTCCGCCACCGTAGGAAAGAAGCGAAATATCACAGCGAAGGGAATTGTGATTTTTCTGGTAATGTGCATTTTTTCCATCGCCGCCACAAACTCGCTGACTTTTGTTGTCTGTAAAAAACTCATGGCGATAAACAGGGTGGGCATCATACGAAGCACCACCTCGACTAACAAGCGAATGATAATACCTAAAAGGCTCATTCCAGATATGTACGCCAGTAGCCCATTTGCCCCATAAGCGGCACAATAGGCCACCGCATAAACCGCGGCAAGGCCGGGCCTCCTGATGTTTATCAACATCAGGAAAGCCAGCCCTGCAAACACGATTTTCAAAATGGTATCAAGTTCGCTTTCAGACGATGGAACCATGACAAGACTGAACACCATTAAGGTATATAGTTTTGTCCTTGGGTCAAGATTGATAACGGCTTGCTGCGTATTCGTTGATACCTTCCCACTCATTATGCAATTCCCGCCCGTTTGAAATGCTTATTCAGGACAGCGCGGCCAATCAAAGCGCCGATGACACCGCCGACAGCAGTTGCAAGAATGACAACTGGAACCATATAGCCCTGCACTAAGGCTGCGAGGCCATCTGCAAAGGCATCCCCCTGGCTGGCACGGTACATTTCAACATAAGCATCGCCCATGATAAACATGGGAAGCTGTGTCCCGACCTGCCAAACACTGAAAACTGCATAGCCTGCCAGCATCGCTTTCCAGCTTTTATATTTTCCAGCCTTCATAATGACATCTGCCAGCAAGCCAAAGACAATGCCGGTAATCAGAGCGTAGTATCCATATCCCATCAGGAAAAAGATAAGGCCCAGAAGCACACCCATGATTGTCACGAGGCCGAAGGATTTTACCTTCGTGTAGAAAAGGATGCAGGGTATGCCTGCAATGATCGCTGTCAGCACAGGATAAAAAACAGCCATCACCGGAACAAAGCCGGTCATTGCACACACATAGAAGATCACAAAATAAATGACCGTGAAGATTGCGACATTTACAAGATCGCGCACGCCAATTTTTGAGGTTTGCACATTGTTTTCCATAAAAATATCCTCCTTTGTTTGTTAGTTACTGCTAACCTGTCTGTCAAAATGTAGCCGACGCTTTGAATATTTTCATATCAAACCATCGGCTGTAAGATTGTGTGAAAGCGCCTATACGCAGATCATTCGGGCGGCTTTAATCCGGCCACATGACATCACCCACTTTCCCGCCTTCAAAAATCGTTTTCCATCCGGCATTGAAGAACCAGCTCATACTTTGTATGTGCTTTTTAGCATCTTCTTTGGTCATATCATGGATAACGGTTTCAAAAAGGCCCGTATAAAAAGCGCTCGATAGCAGGTGGGCCAATTCCATTGTCAACCGGCCAGAAGAAATCGCATCGTTTCCAGTCTTTTCAATGTATTGCAAAGTGGTCTGTATATCAATCGCAACCACTCTGTGCATAAACTCCTGATAGCAATTTGTTTCGCCGCTGAGAAGCATGATTTTGAATTCATCAAGATGGGCGAAAACAAAATCCATCAGCTTTGAAAATTTGCCATTGGAGTAGCTATTGATTTGTGCTTTTTGTTCTTCCGGCTCTAAAGCCTCAAACCCGGCCAGCGTTTTTTGTAACAACTCGCAAAAGCCATCAGCAACAGGCTGGACAATACTGTGGTATAACGCCTCCTTGTCCGAATACCGATAGAGCAAGGAGCTTTTCGTTGTGCCTGCTTTTTCGGCAATATTACGCAAAGAAGCGTTCTCGTATCCATTGGCAAGAAATTCTTCTTTGGCACACTTGAGAATATTCTCCGTTACGCCTTCAATCATCTTGGCCATAGGCTCACCTCCTTCTTATTTTAGTCCACCGGTCTAAACCGATGGTCTAAATATAGCATAGAAAGATCAGATAGTCAAGATGGTCTTTCTATGTTTGGTTGTTAATGCTAACGGAAAACAATGTAACAGGCGGAAAAAATCCGCCTGTTCGATGCTGCTAAGCCATAATTAACTCATCTAAAACAATTTCCTCCGCCTGCGCTTTCAGCGTGTTCATCAGCCCCACCCAGCGCATGGGATCACGGACTTTCAGTTCCTCAGTGACGCCCGCCGCCTCCATCATACGGGGCAGCATGGCATCCATGCGCTCCCGCGCCGCCCGGTCAATCTCCAACAGGTGCAGGTACAGCTTTTCGCTCAAAATCAAGCTGCTGTAAAGGCTGGGTCGGTGTTCCTTCAGGTAGCGTTGCCGCATACGGCCATACTTGCCGATGGGGGCCTCCGGCTGCTCGGACAGCTTCAAGTCGGGGATATAGTAATCTCCGCAGCGGGTGTAAGTCAATTCGCTCATGTTCATTCTCCTTTGCACTGTGATGGTCAAACTGCGGCACTGGCCGATACGGTGGCCTTGCGCGGCTCCTGCCTGGGTAACTGGCTGACGGTGGTAAAAATGCCCTTCTCCATGTCCTCGGCCCGGATAGCTGCCTTTGCCGCCTCCATTTTTGCCTTGCGCTTGGCGTTGTAGCGTTCTTCCCATTCCTTCTGCTTGCCGTTTGCTTTGCGGCGTAAGTAGTTCTGGTGAAGCCTGTCTTTGCGTTCCTCCTTCTTCCGCAGTTCTTCCTGTTCCTCCGGGGTCAGGGGAACCGGCTGCAAGGCGGGCGGGATATACCGGCCCACAAAGTTGAAGTAGATTTCAACCTCTTGCGTAGTGTCCTGGCTGCCTTTGCGGGCGCGCTCATGGACAAGGATTTTCTCTACAAACTCGTTGAGCATGGTGTTTGTCAGCGTGTCGAAATTCTCGTACTTGTCAATCAGGGCAATAAATTTCTCCGCAGATTTCCGGCTCTGCTCATAGCCGGTAACGGCCTTTTCCAGTTCCGTGATTTCCGCATTGAGAGCGTCCTGCTCTTTGGCATACTGCGCGTCCAGGGCCTCATACCGGGCGTCCGGCAGCTTACCCAGGGCGTTGTCCTCATAGATTTTGCAAATCAGCCGTTCCAGTTCCCCGGCCCGCTTTTGGGCGGCGGCCAACCGTTTCCGCTTCTTGGATATGTCGGCGGTCTGCTGGGCGGCCTGCGTTTCCTGGACAGTGCGGATAAACTCGGCCCGGTCATTCTTGGAATATTCCGCGATGGCCCGGAGCATATCGGCAATCAGGGTCAGAACAGCTTCGGCCTTGATACGGTGCTGTGTAGGGCAAAGGGAGCCGATAGGGTATTTCCCATACTGGCCGCAAGTGTACTGCGGGACGCGCTTGCCGTTGTATGTGCGGTGAACATACATCTTGCCGCCGCAATCGGCGCAGTACATCAGGCCGGTCAGGGGATGGGCCTCCCCAAAGCCGTCCGGGTAGCGTCTGGCGTTTCCCCGGATACGCTGCACATTGTCAAAGGTTTCCTGGTCGATAATGGCCTCATGGGTGTTCTCAAAAATCGTCCACTCGCTTTCGTCAACATAGTGGCTTTTCTTGTCCTTGAAGTGCTTGCGGGTCTTGAAATTGATCGTATGGCCTAAATACTCCCGCTTTTTCAGGATTTCAACAACGGTAGAAGCACTCCAACGATAAATATCCGCAAAGGTCTTATTTTTGTTCACTCCCTCGCCATAGCGGGCAAGGTGAACGGCGGGCATTTCGATTTTTTCTTCTGACAACTTGGTTGCGATCTGATAGGGGCCGTATCCCTCCATCGCAAGCGCGAAAATATGGCGTACCACAGCGGCGGCTTCTTCGTCAACAAGCCAGTGTTCCCGCTTTTCGTCCCACAAATAGCCGTAAATGACAGTGCCGGTCAGGTGCTTGCCGCTCATGCCTTTGGACTTGAACACGGAGCGGATTTTCCGGCTGGTGTCGCGGGCGTAAAACTCGTTCATAATGTTGCGGAAAGGGGTAAAATCATCATCGCCTTTCAGACTGTCCACACCGTCATTGATGGCGATCAGCCGGACACCGCGCTGCCGCAAAATCTCCATGACCTGGCCGACTTTCAGATAGTCGCGCCCCAAGCGGCTCATGTCTTTGATAACAATGGCCTCCACCCGTCCGGCCTCAACTTCCTCCATCATCGCCAGAAAGCCGGGGCGGTCAAAACGGGTTCCCGATACGCCGTCATCGGTGAAGTGGGTAGGGTTCGGCAGACCATTCCGGCGGGCATAGTCCTCTAACATCTTTTTCTGGTTCGATATGGAATTGCTCTCGCCCTGTAACTCATCATCACGGCTCAAACGCTCATACAGAGGGGTGATTTTCTCGTTTCTCATGGCTGTACCTCCTGAAATGAAAATGCTCTAAGCGACTGCTTCACTAACCATGACAAAAACCATGATTAAGAAGTCACTTAGAGCATACATCTCCGGCGGCCAACTTGAATTTGCGGTACTGCTTCACGGCGAAGTGGTCCGGGTGCTCCTTCTCCAGCTTGGCAAAGAGCAGGTCCACAGGGCTTTGAAATTCCTCGTCGTCCTCTCTAGCCTCCGATGCGTTGATGAGCTCCAGCAGCGTGAGGAAGTTTCGCTCCTCCGGCTCCGCCTCGTACCAGATGTACCCAATCAGGGCGCAGTACAAAAGCCGCTCGGCCTTGACCCAAAAATCTTCTGAGGATTTCTCTCCGTCGCCTTTGGTGTTGGCAATGATGACATTGACCAGTTTGAGGATGTCTTTCTCTGACCGGATATAGGCGAAGGGGTTGTATTTCATGCTCTTTTTGAAATTGATGGTGTTGAGGACCTTGATGCGGTACGGCTCATAGATGATTTTCCCGCGGGCATCCCGCATGGGCTTTCCGTTCTCGTCCAGCTTGGGAGCGCCCCGCCGCAGCATGGTTCCCACCTCCGACAAAAGCTGTCCTTTCGGGTTTTGTCAATAAGGAACAAGAAAAAAGTATCTTGCTTTTAAGCGGTTTCATCGCCGCTGTCGTTCTTGATAAGGCGCACAACCTTGTCCGTAAAGGTTTCCCGGCTGGTTTCGCTGAAATGGATATGAATGTCAAAGGTCGTGCCGCCGATGTTCTTCACAAGGTCGGGTTTGGCGGTCAGAGGGGAAGCGGCTGCGGGGGTGCTGGTCTTGCTGGTTTCATTGTTCATAGGCTCTCCTTTCAAAGATAAAGCCCCATGTGGTCGGCACATGAGGCGGTCATATCGGGTAAGGGTGCAAGGATGCAACAATGCAAAGGTATCTACGGATTGCATTCTTACTTTGCACTCTTGGTTTCGTTCCTGCGGTAGTACCATTGATTTCCCCGGCGTATGACTTCTATCCGGGTATCAAGATTGCGGCGGGCATTTTTAACTGTTCTCTCGGATATTCCGGCTTCGGCTGCGGCCTTTACAATGTCCTCGCTGGCAAGCTCTTTCCCGTCTGCAAGCAGGTCAAGTATCAGCTTCTCGGCTTGCTCGGTCTTGGTGGCGGTGTTCCCGCCCGCGCCGGATAGCAGCTCGTCAGCGGTTATGTCATACTCGCCTATCCACGAAAAGCCCGTTTCCGGGTCAAGGCAAAAGGCTATCGGCTTGCCCTCCGGCGCAAGGGAAGATTTGTCATGGACGATTACCCGCACATTCGGCTCCCGCTTTACGCGCCCGATCAGCAGGACGCTCCTTGCTGCGGCGCGGAAGTCGATGGAGCCTAAACCCCGGTAGGCGCTTTGTCCTCCGGCGGCTTTGTTGAGATGGCCGATTAGGATAACGGCGCACCCGGTACGCTCGGCAATCTCGGCAAGGCGGCGGAACATGGGGCGTATCTCGTTGGCCTTGTTCATGTCGGTTTTCTCGCCCACATACGCCTGTATGGGGTCAAGGATAATCAGCCGCGCCCCGTTCTGCGTGATTGCCTTTTCTATGCGCTCGTCGGAGAGGGTAAGCTCCCGCTTGGCTTCATCAATCACAAGCACGCGGTCAAGGTCGGCTTCGGCTTCTATCAAGCGGGGCTTGACGGTATCGCCCAGCCCGTCCTCGGCGGTCTGGTAAATCACTTGGAATGGCGGCAAGGGCTTCATTCCCGGCAGCGTTCCCCCGGTGGTGCAGGCGGCGGCAAGGCGCAGGGCAAAGGTGGTCTTGCCCTCGCCGGGGTTGCCTTGCACAATGGTTACTTTCCCAAAGGGGATATACGGCTCCCATAGCCATTCAACGGTCTGTGTGTCAACCTCGCTCATGCGGATAATCTCGACGGTTTCTTCCTGCGGCGGCTCTTTCAGGCCGTAAACCGCTTCCCGGATATACTTCCCGTCTGTGATTTCTGCCCGGTGCTGCAATACCTCGTTCCAGTCCTTAAACAGCGGCACAAGGCGGTGGACGGTATATCCCTCCGGCACAAGCTCCGCAAGGCGGCTGCAAGCGTCGCTTCCGGCTTGGTCGCTGTCAAGGCATAGGTAAACGGTCTTGATGTTCGGACGGTCAGAGAGGAAACGCAACAGGGCTTTTTCTCCCACGCCGCCCAATGACAAATAGCTCTGCTTCTGCCACGCCTTTTTGAACAGGCAGAGGAAAGAGAGCAGGTCAACGGGGGCTTCAAAGACAAAAAGCCTGTCGCCCTCGCCCCGGTAGCAGAAATTAAAGGCTTTGTCGCTGCCTTTCACATCAAGCCGGAAGTTTCCCGCCGTTCCCTTGCTGTGGGCGTAGCGCGGTATTCCGTCCTCGTCCCGCCCCACAAATACGGCGTTGTGGTGGGCTGCGTCCTCGTAAATATCGCCGCGGGCAAAGAAAAAGCTCGTCACATCATCATCAATGCGGCGGGCTGCTGTGAGGTAGTTCCTCGCTATTCTGTTGTCGTTGTTTGGGGGCGGTAGCCGGAAGTCGGATAGGAACGCGGGGCAAGGTCTGTCCGGCGGTGATACGGCTCCCTTTTCTCCTGTGAGAAGTTCCACGGCTTCGGTGAAGCTCTTGCCGAAAAACTCCATGACAAAATCAACGGGGCCGCCGCCCTTGCTCTGGCTGTGCCTGTACCATTTGTTTCCCCGGACGGTCAAGCTGTCGTGCCGTTTCCAGCGGTATTCCTGTCCGGCGCGGGTAAGCTGCTCGCCTTGTGATTGCAGGAAAGAAACAAGGTCGGCTTGGTTCGCCCGATCTATCTGTTCTTGGGTGTAGTACATAGTTGATACCTCGCTTTCTATAGTTGAATTGTTCATAGTTTTTCAGTATAATGAGATTGACGAATTGGAAATTGTGGGGTGACTATTCATGAAAAATAAAATTTTCAAATATGTTGGATTGGAAGTCCTTTTATTGATCGCCTTGATACTGTGTGGAACTATTGTTGTAAAAATATTTAATGTTGCGCTGAAATTACAGTTTGAAAACATAGGGATTGCAGGGTTTATCTCAGGGTTATATGCTTGGCTTATATTGTTACTTGGTTGGGGCATAAAAGCAGCTAAAACAAAAAGGAACAAGTAACTTCCCATTTATCGGAGATTACATCGGACGGACAAGTAGAACGGCTTGCCCGTCCTTTTTCCTTTATCGCGCCTGTTCGTGCCGCTTGGTGCGGGTCTGCTCCGGCTGGTCGGCTTTCAGCGCAATATCAACGCACTTGCGGATATTGTGCAGCTCGGCAACCTCGGCGCGGGTTTCTTTCAGCTTGGTATATTCCGCTGTTCTCTGCCCGCTGAGAGTGGCGTGCTCTTTTTCCCATTCAGAGATAGGCAAGCTCTTTGTCCCTTTCGGCAGATTTGCATGGAGATAGCGGCTCGCTGCGTTCCATAGCGTAAGCTCGGCGCGGTGGGCTTCCTCGTACTTGTCGCGCTTGTTTGTCCAGCCGTTTTGCAGCTTTTTCAGTTCATCGTGAATGGGCTTGTACTCGGTGTAGTTCTTCCCGTATTCAATCAGCTTTTGCAGTTCTTTCATGCGCTTCTCGGCGGTTTTCATTCCCTCCCGGATAGCGTCGGCTTGGTCGCTGACAGAGGAAAGGGCAGCGTCCAGCTCGTCAAGGGTGGAAATACCATGCTCGGAAAGATAGTTGACCGCTGCCGCTATGGTTTTCAGTTCATCGGCTGTGTGCTGTTGTTGCCAACGCTGCGAATACTTCCGACTCTTTTCTCTCTGAACGCTCAAATACTTCATCAACAGATTTGCGAGGTTGGGAGATTGCGGCGGCTGTTCTGGGGCGGTTTCCCGCGCCTTGAACAGCTCGCCAATCCATTCTTTGAGCTTTCCAATCTGCGCCCGGATTTCCCGGATAAGGCGGTTTGCCTTTTGGATATTCCGGTTCAGCTCGCCTTTCTCGGTGGCTATGCCTTTCTTCTCCATTTGACAAGCCGCTACGCCCATGTGGACGGTAGGCAGCTCGTCAATGCCGCGCTCGGCGTTGCTGCGGTGGTCGATACGCGACCGGCTTCCGGCGCGTTCAAGGTAGGCGTTTGAAATATCCGCCCATGCCTTGCGCCATAAAAGCGCGTTGCCCTTGTCGTTCCAGCCTGTGAGGTCAACTTTGTGCGTCTTGTATCTGCCGCTTGGCAAGCGAATACGCTCGCCGTTTTCGTCAAGGTCATATTCCTTTTTGGACTTCGCCGCCCATGCGCCGCGCTCGTCAAGGGGGCGCATGGTAAGCATGATATGACAATGGGGGTTGCCGCTGCCGGTGTCGTGAATGGCAAAATCAACGCACATTCCTCTGGAAACAAATTGAGAGGAACAGTATTCCCGGACGAGCCGGATCTGTTCCTCTCTGGATAATTCTATGGGGAGTGCTGCGTCAATCTCTCTGGCAAGCTGGGCGTTCCCGGCTTTCTCGTAAAGTTCCACGCTGTTCCATAGGGCAGCGCGGTCAGAGAAAGAGGGCGGGGCATGGGGCGGCAGTAGGATTTCCGTATGGACAACGCCGCGCTTGCGGGTGTAGTCATGGGTCATTCCGTCCCACTCGTTTGTGATTTTCTCGCCGCTTCGATAGGCGGCTGCGGCAACGGCTGACTTGCCCTTTCCTCGGCTCACAATGCCGATGTTACAATGGTAAATGGCTATGGGTATCACCTCCCGGATAGGATAATAAAACCCGCAAAAATAGTACAGACGCCGGGGCGGGTGTACTGTTTTTGTGGGTGTGCAGGGATAGCCGCGAAGCGGCGCAAGGGGTGCAGCCCCTTGTTGCGGCAAAGCCGCCATATCGGAGCGCGGGGAAAGTTCCCTGTGCGGAGATAAAGCCCTCGGCAGAGCGCACACGCCCGCAAGGGTGTATAAGTGCGCCCTTTGTTCCAAAGGGATTACTCCGCGTTCCCGTCCCCGGCTCGTTTTTTCAAAAACTCCTGTGCTGGCTCGCTCGTCAAGGCAAGCCGTAAAAAGGCTTTCGCGTCCTCGTCCGGCATGGCAATCAGCTCCGGCACAAGGCTCTCCATGAAGCCGCCGCGCTTGCAAAGCCTGTGGGTTCTCGCCTTGCGTTCCTCAACGGATAACTTCTGCTTGATGATTTTCTCCCGGTTCTCAAACTGCCGGATTTTCTTCTTGCTTTCCTCAATCTCGGCGGTCAATTCCTCGCGGGTTTTCTCTCTCGGTTTCGTCATGACTGGTCGCTCCTTTCTGCCTGTCGGCATAGAAAAAGGACAGTCGATTTTCTCGGCTGTCCCTTGTGGGTGGAGTGTTTGATTTTACTATGTTCTGTTCGATTAAACAAAAATTCATTCCTTAAACTTATTCTTTATTCCTATTTCTGTTTTATAAAAGCCGCAAAACAAAAATACTATTCCCGTACAAATTCCTACAGTAAGGGCAATATTAACTGAAATCTGTAAAAGGAACATTCCTATACTTAAAATAATCTCAACTACTCCTAATACCTTGCCAAGAGAGATAAAATTATTTGGTGCTATACTTTGTGCATAATTCCAGTGTTCTTGTGATTTCCGTGCAGTTGGTGTGTTATATCCGTTACCCGATTTTATGTCAGTTGCAGGATGTCTTTTCAATATGTCCCCAACCAAAATCATTACAAAAGGTATAATCAGATTTAATAACAATAAGGAATACATGGTTTGCCTCCTCAACTCCGATTTGTTCCCAAGAAACAGTATATCATAAGATTGTGAACAAATCTACATCATTTCAGCCTGTCGGCGGCATTGTTTTCTCTGGCATACCGCTGCGCTGCCCTCCGGCGTTCCTCACTGTATGGGGCGGTCAGACGGAAAGAGAGGCGGCCTTTCTCAATATCAAACTCCATGCAGCCCGTTTCCGGGTCTGCGTCGGTCTGCTGGCAGATCGCCGGATAACGGCGGCTGTATGCAAGCAGACGCTTTTTCAAGGCGGTGTTGTGGGTGCGGATATGGATAAGGGGGTCTTTCTCGTCAAACCAAATATCGGTGGTCTTTTCCTGTTTGGTAAGCCCTGTTCTCATAAACTCTCCTTTCTGCGCCTTTGTTACGCAATAGGGGCATTTTTCGGGTGTTTTCTCCGGCTCTTGACTTGGAGAAAACGGCGTTTTTGACGATAAAAACCGCCCGGACGGGGAATGGTTCGTCGGGGCGGCTGTTATCGCAAGATTTCCGATTTTTCCGGCTCTTGACCGTTAAACATAGATTAGCTCATGCATTACGATTTCCTCGGCTCTCGCCTTGCAGTTGTTCATCAATCCCACCCATTTCATCGGGTCGGCAGCTTTGAGGGCTTCGGTGGCTCCCGCTTCTCTGGCAAGGCGGGGCATGAGGTAGTCCAGCATATCCCGCGCCGCCCGGTCTGTTTCCGTAAGGTGTGGGTACAGCTTCTCGCTGGCTACAAGGGCGGTATAAAGGCGGTGGCGGTATTGTTCCAGATAGGCTTTCCGCAGCCGCCCATAGTGGCCGATATGGGGCTTTGGGGTAATGGGGCGGTTCCCATTGTCAATCAATCTTCTCATGCGATTTGTTCGCCTTTCTCGTCGTGCTTCTTCCTGTGGTAGTTCTCCCGCCTTGCAGCAAGGAAGTTCTCATACCGGGCTTGGGCTTCGGGGTTTCCGGCTGCGGCTTCCTCGTACATCTTCTGGCGGGATTTCTTGGTGGCTTCCGAGTGGTAAGCCCGCCGCCTTGCAAGCTCGGCGGCTGCGGCGGGGTCGGTTTCCGCTTGGGCTTTCAGTTCTTGGTAGGCGTTCTTCTTCCGGCTCCGGCTGGCTTCAAGGCGTTCCGTTTCCTCTGGCGTGAGTGGCTGGCCTGCGTCCTGTGCGGCGGCAAGCTCTTTCAGCGTCCGGGGCTTGGGCGGCTGTGCCGCTTTCTGACGCTCATACCATGCCTTGTGCTGGCGGTTTTTCCTCTCCTGGTAGGCGGCAAGACGCTCTGCTTCCTCCGGCGTGAGGTCGGCTCCGGCCTTTTGCAGCGCGGCAAGCTCCTTTAAGGATTTCGGCTTCGGGGGCTTGGGCGGTTCGGCGGCTTTCCGCTTCTCCCGCCATTCCTTTTGCCATGCCCGGTTATGGGCTAACCGCGCTTCATCTGCCGCCTGTTCCTCCGGGGTCAGCAAGCCCGCTTTCTTCCTCGCGGTAAACTCCCGTTTCTCTGCCTTGCGCTTTTCTTCCCGCGCCTTGGCAAGCTCCTGTGAATGGGCTTCCTTTGCGGCCTGTTCCTCCTGCTGGCGGCGTTGTTCCTCGGCTTCCATTGGGGTAACGATATGGGCGGGGACTTCAAACGCGCCGATGAAGTTGAGGTAAATATCTATCCGCTGACGGCGGCTGTTCCCGCGTCCCTCGCCCTCATGGACAACGACTTTTTCGATAAACTCGTTGAGCATGGGCGTTGTCAATTCGGAAAAATCAGTGTAGCGGCTCACAAGCTCGATAAACTTATCTGTTTTCAGCCTGTCGGCGTTCCAGCTCTCGATTGCTTCCTGCCATTGTGCGATAGCGGCTTCCAGCCCAGTCTGTTCCTCGTCGTATTCGGCAAGCAGACGGGTAAAGTGCTTATCGGGTATCTTGCCTGTGGCGTTGCCCTCATAGAGCTTTTTCACAAGGCCGTCCAGCTCTTTACATCTCCGCTGCGCCTTGCTCACTTTCTGCCGGTACTCCTTGACGGCGTTCTCTTGGTGCTGGTCGGACGCTTCCCGCACACGCTCGATAAACTCCGCTTCATTGTGCCGCACATACCAGCTCACGCGCTGGATTGCGGCAAGAATGGCAGCTTCCATTTTTGCGGTGGGGATATAGTGCATGGTACAGTCGCGGGTAAGCTGGCGGTAGCTGGAACACACAAAAGCGTCGTCCAGATACTTGCCTTGCACAAGGCTGCTGCGGTGGGTCAGCTTCGCGCCGCAGTCGGCGCAGTAGAGGAGCCCGGTTAGGCGGTTTGGGGTGGTCTGCCGCTTGGGGGCGCGGCGTTTTGTCCCCATAAGCCGCTGGACGGTGTTCCATGTTTCCTCGTCCACAATGGCGGGTATCTCCCCGTCAAAAATATACCGCTCCTCCGGCGCGGTCTTGCGGGTGCTTTTGGTCTTGTAGTTCTCGCAGACGGTTTTTCCTAAAACCTTGCGCCCCGTGTACTCCGGGCGTTTGAGGATATAGCTGATAGTTGTTGTTGACCATGCGTAGGGGTCTGTGTACTTCGCCGCCCGGACGGGTGCGCCTATCCGCTTCCAATGCTCGGACGGGATAGGGATTTTCTCGGCGCGGAGTGCCCTTGCTATGCTGGCGATACTCTCCCCGGCAACAACACTGTGGAAGATACGGCGCACAACGGCGGCGGCTTCCTCGTCGATTACCCACTCGCCCTTATTCTCCTTGGACGCAAGGTAGCCATAGCTGACGCTGCCGGAGCAGCGCAAGCCCTTTTCCATTCTCGACTTGAACACGCTCTTGATTTTCCGGCTGGTGTCGGCAACATACCACTCGTTTATCACATCTCGGAAAATTGACATTATATCAAAGCCGTTGGCGGTATCAAGGTTGTCATTCGCCGCAATAAAGCGTACATGGTACTCGTCAAAGGTGCGCTTCAAAAGCCCCACTTCGACAACATCACGGCCAATCCTGCTTTGGTCTTTGATAATGACCGTAGCCACATTTCCCGCCCGGATTTCTTCCAGCATAGCGTCCAGCCCCGGACGCTTGAAAGTCGTTCCCCGCACTCCGTCATCGGTAAAGTGCCGGATGTTGGTAAAGCCATTTTTAAGGGCATAGTCCTCCAAAATGCGCTTTTGATTTTCGATTGACACGCTTTCCCCGGCTCGCTCATCGTCATGGGAAAGACGCTCGTACAGGGCTGTGATTTTCCCCTTGTCCGGCTGTTTCTTCATGGGGTTTAACCTCCTTTCTTGAGGGTGCGCGCTCCCTTTATCCTTATTGTAAATTACCATTGGGATCGGTGACCACATAGGAACTGTGCATCTGCATGAGGGAGGGTTTGACAAAGAACCGGGTCTTGCCGCTGCCGCTGCCGCCGATGACCAGGATGTTTTTGTTCCGGGCGTACTTGGGATTTTTCGGGCGGCTGGACATGGTGAGCTTTTCCGTCTGGGTCAAAGGGATATTCCAGTCGGGGACTGGATCGACATAGGGGGCAATATCGGCCGCCGTGCCCCATCGGGCGCTGCCGTATTCAATGCCCTTGCGATATTTCTTTGTATTCTTGCTCTTGGCATACACCGCCAGCCGGACGATGACCGCCCCGGCGATACCCACCAGCAGATCCAGCGGATGCAGGCTGGGAGCCGTATAAGAAAACGCCTCCGTAAAGCCCTGGCTCAAATGCAGGAACTTTTCAGAGGCGTCAAGGCCGGGCGCAAGGCGCACCGCCTGGCAGAGCTTATCAAAGAGATACACAAACAGCAGATACGGGAGGTTGGGGAGCAGTTTCTTTTTCCAGTCAACTGTCATAATTCCACACCCCGGTCTTTGGTCTTGACCTTCTCCCGCTGGCGGTGCTGTGCTTTGGCCTGCTGCTTTGCCTGCTCCAGCTCCTTGCGGATGGAGGGCTTTTTCTCTTTCTCCAGGTTCTTTGCGGAGAACTCCCGAAAGGCCGCCGTGATAACGTCGGCATCCCGGCCCTTGAAGAACACCAGGTAGCGGGGTATCTCGCCGCTGGTATCCTTTTTCAGTGCAAAGTCAATACCGTACTTCTTGGCGGTGGCAGAAAAGGCCCGGATGTTCTGGTTGGTGATCTCGATGTTGGAAACGCCGGTGTTGTGCTTCATAAGCTGCCGGAGGGTCTGCTTTCCGTGGTGCAGCTTGGTCTTGTAGCCGGTCACTTCTTTCTGCATCTCGTCCAGCACTTTTTTCATGGCCTGTTGCAGCATCCCGGCGGAGAGTTTGGTGGCCTCCACGCAGAGGGCAACGGTGCGCTGGGTGACTTCTTCCTGCATAAGTGATTACCTCCTTTCTCCGCTGCCGTAAAGGTCGTGGTTCACCAAGGACGCATAGTAGCTCTCGATGGTGGCCGGGGCGTTATACAGGGCAGCCAGTAGATATTTCTTGATGTTGCGGACATAGGTGGTATTCTCCCGCATACGGTCCAACACATACTCGATGTGAGAACTGTTCAGCTTCAGGAACCGGGATTTAACCACCTCCGCCGGATAGTCGTCCCCGGCAATGCGGATCGTTTCCCTGCGGGAACAGACGGTGTCCACCATGAGTTCCACCAGCTCATTCAGCATATCCTGATCCAGCCGGTCATCCCGGCATAGATAGTCATACTCGATATTCTCCAAAATGAGTTCCCGATAGCTCTCTCGCTCCCGCATCCAGTCCCGTCCGGTCCGGTTGGCCCCTGTGGGGGGGTGGGGGCTTGATTGGATAGGATTTGATCCTTCCGTACTTGATGAATCAGTATTTTGTTCTTCAGGATTTCTTTTCTCTTTATTTAATTGCGGCCGGTTTTCCAGACATGGGTTATCCATATCCGGGTTTTCCGTATCTGGACAAGCCGTATCCGGCTCGTCCTCACACGGCTGGCCCGTGTCCGGGGGATGGGGCGTCTCATAGATGACATACTCCACATCCACGATCTTGCCCTTGCTGTCCCGCAGGCGATTGCGGACTATGTACCCGGCCCGTTCCAGCTCCTTCAGGGCGGAGCCGATGCTGTCCGTGCCCTCCTTGCAGATTTTCGCAAGCCCCCTGGTGGTGTAGTTCCAGTCCTCCGGCAAGGACAGCATCATGGAGAGCAGCCCTTTGGATTTCAGCGACAGTCCCGCGTTGCGCAGGTGGTGGTTGGACATCACCGTGTAATCGCGGGTTTTCTCAATGCGAAATACCGCCATGGTATCACCTCCTTTCGGCGGTCAGGAAAAGTGTTTATTTTGGAGGAAAAGGCGGCCTCTGTGCCTCCTGGACACCCCGGAGGGGAAAACCTATGGGCAGTGGCCTTCCGGGTGATTGTAGACGAAAAAATCCGGGATTTTTAACTCCTTTGGGGGCAGTTTTCGGCATAAAAGAACGCCATAGGTTATATAAAACCTATGGCGTCAAATGAATGCCAACACAAGGAAAAATCAAGTTGTGCCGTTTTTGAGTTTTAGATAGTCTGTAAATGAAGCCGCCCCTAACCTTCTTCTTTTCGCAATCATTTGAGCCCAGATGCGATTTCCTTCGGCTTCAGTAATGATTTTTCGAGTATAGGCATCTACAAGGATGTCACTTGTCGTTGTATGTTTTAGTCCAAATTCAGTTATATATACTTGAATATCTCTGAAGTTATTGCTTGCAACAATTCCACCATAGTGTTTGGCCAAGGATATTGAAGCGGCCTCTCCGTTACCAATTATCTTATGGCCAGCTTCTGGCGCTTCGGTCAATTGGTAATATGTCTGATATTCCTCTGAAGTAACATCAATCTCTTGTATTGTTACTTGCCCTTTAGCAACTAACGCATCAACCCTAGCCTTTAAATGCGGAGTGTTAGGCCTGCACAGTTCTGTATATACCGGTTTTGGAACAACAATTTTTCCAGGATATAACTGAGGCAATAAGCTTTCGTTTTGTACCCACAAAAAGGCACAAAGACAGTCAGTATCAAAGAAGAGCGTATCAGTCAACGATATCCCCCTCCTCTGATTCCAATCCATAAACAATATCCTCTCGGAAAGCATCTAACAGAAGTTCTTCATATTTACCTTGAGAGATAACATCATTATCAAGCAAGTTTTCCGCTTGACAAATATAGTGACCTAATACTTGCATCTTTTTGTTTTCTTCGGTCGGCTTATACAATGATGTGTCAAATCCGAGTCGTGCCGCAGCTGAGATAATTCCACCTTGCATTGAAGCCAAATCTGCGGATGTAAGCTGACCTTCACTTTGCAATCGAATCAACATCGCTTGATGGCTGATTCCAAAATATTGTTCCAGACGGATAATATCGTTCAATGATAATTTGTCAGTGGAGTTCTTCTTGCATTTTGTGATTGCTGCATATAAAGCGGCAGACGGCACCAAAAAGTAGGAAGCAAACTGATCGGCATTTTTTTCCTTATCATTTCCGCTACCAATTTGGCTAGAGCATATGACGGAATCGCTGTCCTCATCAAAATAATAGTGGTAAAGTTCATGCGCTAATGAAAATCTTTGGCGTCCGAGCGACATATCGGAATTCACGACAATTAACGATGATAGCCGATTTCTAAAGCATGCGCCACTAATATTACTTCCTAGCGGATAAAAGACTAGTGTAAGATTTTGTATTGTTTGAACTAATGAAAAAATATCAACCGGAGAGGATTCATCCTCACCCAACCTTTTTCTTATTGTACTTGCCTTATTGCTCAAGTCCATTCTATCAATCATCAGCAATACCTCCGGCAAGTTGATCCATTTTAAATTGATTTAGTGCAATTTTATTAATTACAAATAATGCTCGAAGATCGTCATTGCTGATAGTAGTGGTTCGGAATGCAATATTATATGTTGGTTTTACTTCATCTTCTGTAAGGAGTTTCGATAATGGATAGCAAAATAGTGTTGCAATATTGCTAAGCATATCTGACGAGATTGAACGTTCGCCTTTTTCGATTTTAGATATAAGGCTTTGATCGATTGATAAAAACTCTGCTAACTGCGTTTGAGTAACTTTTGCTGTTTCTCTTAACCTCTTGATTTTTTCACCTATATTAGTCATGTTTTTAGTAGCCATGGATTGTCCTCCTTTCAATCCTCCTATTATATATTATACTCCGTTTTGTCATAATGTAAATGCAATTTTATATAAAAATTATGACAGTGCGAAATAAGGTCAAGGGATTGGAATGAGCATACTTGCATTTTGCAAGGACAACCATCAATTAAATCCTCTATGCGGCATCACCTATTCATCCAGCCCCTCCGCCTTCAGCCAATCCTCAAAGGACTTCCTGGAGATGCGGATCATGTTGCCGATGCGGATCGTCTTGAACAATCCGGAGTTGGCGAGCTTATAGGCCGAAGCGCGGCCGATACCGAGAATGGCTGCGATGTCATTCACGGTGTATGTTCTGCTTTGGGGCGTTCCTTTTTCGTTGGGTGTGTTGGTGCTCATAAGATTATCCTCCATCTGTGCTAATAGCATTGTGAAATGGCCCCTGAAAGCCCTCCGTTACAAGGGGTTTCTGCTAATACCTTGCTAATACGACATTTGAAAAGCCGTTGTAAGACAGCATATTTCAGGGGAATTTGTGCAAATTGACCTGCCTCCAGGCAGCACAATTTGCGAAGAAACAACACGGGAAGATATGATATGAACAACTTACGAAATGGTACGCCGTACTCCTAACAATCGAACCGTTCGAATCCTGGAGCCCTGCAAAATTGAATATTTTCTGTATAAGCCCCCGTAGCTCAGTTGGATAGAGCGGTCGCCTCCTAAGCGGAACGCCGGCAGTTCGAGCCTGCCCGGGGGTGCCAAAAACGCTGTGATTTTGCGAAATCACGGCGTTTTTTATTCAAAATTGTTACGGAGTGAAATCGATCAATTTCCCAATTATCCTATGCGTTTCCAACCATCTTGCCGTGGGGGAATCGAACGATTTTAGGTATGTCTGCTAATGAAAATGGGGTTTTGCTAAAGTCGATCTGTTTCCCGTAAGTCTCCAGCAGCGCCTGGTCCTCACTGGACCTCTGCCGCGCTGGCTTCCTCCGCAGGGAGAAACACATGGCGGCCATCATGGCCCGGTGGCGTGGGGACAGAACGGCATAGTCAATGCCGCCCCGGAGGTGGAAGAGAACGGCCCGCTCCAAGAACTTCGGGGGCAACTGCTTTTGAAGTGCAGCGCGAATATGCGCCCGGTTCTGCGGCTCCGCAGGGTCGGCCAAACCTACAGTGGCCACGATCAGCCGCTGGCCCTCCCGGAGGGAAAGACCTTTCATTGTCTGCTTGAGCCCCAGCACCCCGCCGGCATAGAGCGCCCCAAGATAGACGAGGATACTCCCCTCAGCCAGCCTGTGGAACTCCCCACAGGGGATGGCGGACAGGCCGGTGAGCCGGGAGAGTTCCTCCGCATACCGGCGGGTCGTGCCGTATTTGCTGCCATAGACGATGAGCCCATCCATCTGTGAAAATGCCTCCCTTTGCACAGCGCAACTATCCAGCCCTGCGGTAAAATTTCAATTTACGACAGCGCGGCGATGATCTTCTCCATGGCGGCGTAGCTGGGCATGGCGGCCACCTGGGTGATCTCCGCGGCCAGGTGGGGGACGCCGAAGTGGTCTTCATCGGCGTCCGTCCCGGACACCTCGGTGCGGAAGCCATGGCTCTCCCAGGCCAGGCGCTGGACCTCCTCGTCCATCAGGGCGTCGATGCCCGCCTCCCCCGCCTCGTCCAGGGCGATGTAGATATGGGAGGACCAGACGGTGGGTGTGGGATAGATCAGCACGATGTCATCCTTCAGCTGTTCCCAGTCCTCCGGGTTCTCCACGGCGAACTCCAGCAGTTGGTTTTCATAGCCGGCGATCATGGGCTTGGCCCCCATGCCGGTCTTGAGGAACTGGTCGAAGAGGTCGGAGGAGGACGCCTCCATATAGCCCAACTTCTCGAAGATGGCCTGCAAGCGGGGCAACACCGCCTCCACGCTGTCCGCATCCGCCACCCCGCCGCACAGCACATTGGCCAGCAGCCCCGCGAACATATTCCCGGAGTTGGAGCGCACAGGGTCGGTGGTGTTCACCGCCACGGTGCCGTAGAGCTCCGGCAGCCCTAGATCCGCCCAGGTGGTGCCCGCCTCGATCTCCGCCACCAGCCCGGCCATGTCCATGTAGTAGACCCCGTCCCGCTCTGTCACCAATCCCTCTTTCTGGAACGCCTCCAGGATGGGACGGTGGGTGTAGAGGACGATGGGGGTGTTGAACACGATCTGGCTCTTGTCCGGCGCGCCATAGAGCTGCTGGTAGTACTCCAGGGCGGTCTGGCTGGAGGGAAAGAGGAAGTCCCGGCCCTCGTGGTCCGCCGCCACCATGTCCAAGGAGCCAGCCTTGGCGTAATCCAGGGTGAGCCCGTAGTCCCGCTCCAGAATGTCCTGTACCGCCTCGTCCTCCAGCAGGCCGATCTTCTCGCCCCCCACATAGCCCCGCAGGACGGTGGGCTCCGGCTGGGGGCCGCCGCCCAGCAGCAGATAGATCGCCGCCGCCCCGATGACGGCCAGCAGAATGATCAGACCGATCCATTTTGATTTGCTTCCCATTGGAATCCCTCCGTGTTCAGCAGGCCCTCCATGACCTTCATGTCCGCCTCCGCGTCAAACCGCTCCGAGGCCATCAACTGGCTGAGCTGTTCCTCGAATCCGGTCTTCAGTTTTGGCAAAATGGCCCGCACCTTCCGCTGGAACTCCCGCACCTCGGAAGTCCCCAGCCCGGCCTCCTGGAACTTCACATACTGCCCCAGGATCCGGCCCACCGTGTCCAGATAGTAGGTGAGGAAGCGGTTGGCCGACGAAATCTTCTCCGGATGCTCCCGAAGATACCGGTAGAGGCGATCCCCCGTCTCCGTGAGGGCCAGGGCGTCCTCATGGGTCCGGACGTCCGTGATGCGGCCGGCGGCCAACCGGATGGCCTTCAGATCCCGCTCCGCCTCCTCCATCAGGGCCTGCATCTCGCCGCCGTCTGGCCGCTGGGCGAAATAGAGGGTGATGGGGTCCGCCCTGGGGGCCAGCAGGAACCACACTCCCAGATAGATTCCCACTCCCAGCGCGGCGCTGAACAGGAAATTCCAGCGCAGGCCCAGGGCCAGGACCAAAAAGGCCGCGACCCCCGCCCCCAGCGACAGTACCAGTTGCCGCAGCTGTCCTTTTTTCATCTCAGTTGTACCCCTTCACGCTACGGAAGGCCCCGATCAGGTCTTCCCGGCCGTCGAAGACCCGGGCGTGGGTCAGTTCCGCCAGCTCCTCCAGCTGGGTGGGATCAGCGGAACCGAACATGATGGAGAACACCGGCACATCCGCCCCAAAGGCCTCGTAGCCGTCCCGGAAGTCGGAAAAACTCCCGTCGGACACCCCGTCCGTCAGCAGGATGATGGCGGGGGTATACTGACTCAGGTCGTAGCCATCCAGTTGCCGCAGGCCCTCCATGGCGGCATAATAGATGTCGGTGCCACCCACGGCCTCCTCCGCCTCCACCTGGTCGTAGAGATCCTCCAGCTCCGCCCCGTTGCCCTCGGCGGTGTAGACGTCCCGGGGGTAGCCCTCAAAGGGGATAAGGATATTGACCTCGTGCTCCGAGGCCTGGAGCAGATTTTGCTCCGCGTTCTCCTGGATCAGGATCTGGCTCATGGCCTCCACCATCTGTTCCCGGCCTATCCCCTCCATGCTGCCGGAGTAGTCCAGACAGTAGACTGTGAGGGAGGGCTTGCGGAACTCCGTCTGGTACAGGTTCAGGCACTCCATCAGCACATCGGTGGAGGGCATCCGAATGGGGGAGAGCACCCGATCCGGCTGGACGCCCCAGTCGGCGCGGAACACGTCGGCGTTCTCCGCCGACACCCCCTCATAACCGGTGCGGCGGCCGGTGCGCTGGATCTCATTCTGCACCTCGTCGGACAGGAGATACTCCTGTAAATCCAGAAAGGCCTGTTCCTTCTCGGTGTCCCCGTTGTCCACATAGCCCAGGGGGGAGTCGGCGATGGAGAGACCATCATAGGGGTAGACGGCGTACAGCGTCTCCTCGCCTCGCTCCTCCAGCTCCTGGTTGGCGCTGATGACGAGGCACTCATAATTCACCATGGCGTCGTATCCGCCGGTGAGGAACAGGTCCTTCAGCCAGTCAGAGCTTCCGGAGGACCGATCCACGCCGGAGAGCAGCTGGGTGATCTGCTCCGAGAGGCCGGGGGTCTGGAGGCTCTCCGACGTGATCACATCCGGATTGCCCAGCAGGGCGTAGAGAAAGCCGATGTAGGCGCTGCACCCGGAGTTGGACTGGGTGGCGGAGGTCATGCAGAACTCCAGCTCCCCCGCCTGAATGGCGGAGAGCAGGTCGCTGACCGACACCTCCCGGCCCACAAAACCCAGCTCCTCCGCCAGGCTCTGTCGGATGCCGAACACCACCGGGGTGATGGAGATGGACTGGGCGTGCTTCACCCGGTACTGGGTGTCCCCGGCGGTGAGCCACAGGCTGCTGGCCGGCCATACCGCATCATAGTCCACCGTTTCCCCTTGGAGTGTCCGCATGATATCCAGGGAGCCCTGGTACTCCATTTCGATGTTCACGCCCCGTTCTCGGGCAAAGTCCTCCAGGATGCCCTCCAGCTCCTGGTTCTCCGAGCCGGAGAGGATGCGCAGCGTCACATCTCCGCCGTAGTGGAAAGTCTGCTCTCCGCTGGCGGGATCGCCGGTGGAGGTTATGCTGTCAGACGATGCCGGACCACAGGCTGTCAAAAGCAATGCAAATGCCAGGATACATACGGATAAAACTGCGCGTTTCATAGCAGTAGACCCTTCCTTTCCTGATACGGTGCACAGGCAGCAAGGACCTGCACAGAGAGGAATATATAAAATAAACCTAATTTACCATATCACATCCGGTGGATGCCCACTACCGCAGCGCAGTAAAATGCGTGTAAAATCCGTGTGTTATCCTGGAAAATGAACGCATCCCCCATGTGTGCACACGCATGGGGGATGCGTTCATCCATCCGGAAAGTAGTCTTTTTTCATCTGGTGCAATAGCTGAAGGCGTTCCGCGCTTTCAGCTCCTAACCGTTCCGCCGCAGCGACGGCCAGGGCGTCCAGCAGGGCGGCGGGGGCAGCCATGGAGTGGTACTCCTTTTCGGTGCCGCGGTAGGCGAACAGACTGACGTCCGCCCGCTCCTCCGCGGGCAGGCAGGTGCGTCCCACAAAGGCCAGCGTCCGGTAGCCGGCGGCCCGGCTGTGCTCCAGGAGGACGCGGCCCTCACGGGAGAGTTTGGAGAAGCTGAACAGAACCACCAGGTCTTTTGCGCCGACCTGGGAGAGCCCTTCCAGCAGTTCAGAGCCGCCGGAGGGAAAGAGAGATACCTGTAAGCCCAGCCGGCGCAGGCGGAAGTGGAGCAGCTGAGCCAGGGAGGCGGAGGCGTTTTTTCCGTGGATGAATACCCGCTGGGCAGAACAGAGGGCCTCCACCGCCCGGTCAAACTCCACGGTGGAGAGCTGCTGTATGGTCGTCTCCAGGTACGCCCGCTGCCGCTCCAGCCAGGCCTGTGGGGAAAAACGCGCTCCCTGACTGAGTGTGGCCGCCAGCTTTACCGCCGGGCCCGGAGACTGCTCCAGCACCAGAGATTTCAGCGCCTTGAAGTCCCGGCAGCCCACATGGCGGGCGAAGCGGGAGACCGTGGCGTCGGAGAGCTCCAGCCGCTCCGCCAGCTGCCCAATGGACAAAAACAGGAAGGTATCTGTGTTGGTGTTGATATAATCCAGGATCTTCTGCTCCGCCCGGGTCAGTTCCCCAGCGGCGGCGGGAAGGCGCAGGTCCATGACGAAACCCTCATTCCTTCAAAATTGTTTGCAGTGCGCCGCGGAGCCGCCCATTGGAGGCCAGCAGAGGCCCACCCTCCGCCAGAGAGAGGGGGGCGCCGCCAAGAGCGGTAACCTGTCCCCCGGCCTCCGCCACGATGAGCATTCCAGCGGCGTAATCCCACGGCTGGAGTACAAGCTCCACATAGCCGTCCAGCCGTCCGCAGGCCACCCAGCACAGGTCCAGGCTGGCGCAGCCGGTGCGGCGCACGTCCTGACACCGGTCATACAGCGCCCGCATCTGCCGGAAAGCCGCATCCGCCAGCTCCCGGCGGCCTGGGACGGTGCCCGTGGACAGGAGGCTGTCCTCCAGCCGGGAGACATCGCTGACGTGGATCGGGACTCCGTTTCGGAGCGCTCCGCCGCCCCGGCGGGCGGTGAAGCACTCCTCCGTATAAGGATTGTATACCACACCAAAGACAGCTTGTCCACCCTCCGCCAGAGCCAAGGAGATGGCGCTGTGCCGGAAGCTGTGGATCAGGTTGGTGGTGCCGTCCACCGGATCCAGGATCCAGCAGGGGCGGCTCCAGTCCAGCCCCGTATTGTCCTGCTCCTCTCCCATAAACTGGACGTCCGGGGCCAGGGCCGCCAGGCGCTCCAGCAGAAACTCCTGCACCGCCAGGTCTACATTGGTGACATAGTCCGTCTCGCTCTTGGCCCGGATGCTCCTGACGGCGGCGGGATCGGCCAGCAGCCTTCCCGCCGCCAATACCGCCTGGACGGCCCCCTCCGCCAGAGGATCCGTCAGGGCGGTCATGCGGTGGCTTCCCGGGTCAGAATGGCCACATAGTCGCCTCCCAGGGCGTGGATCTCCTTCAGGGACCGCTTCAGCAGGCAGGCGGTACGCACCTGGAAGGCGGCAGTGTCGGATAGATCGATGGCGTAGCGGCCGGCTGTCATCTCCCCATAGAGGGCGGGGACGGTGTCCACATCCCGTTCAAAGACCGTGGTGACGCAGCCGTACTGCACCGCCTGATGGGTGTCGCTGCCGGACACCACAGGGATCTCCAGCTCTTTTCCCAGAGCGTAGGTGAGCCGCTCCGTCCGATCCCGGTCCAGGGCCAGGTCCTTGCCGTTGAGATCCAGGAACCTCAGCCGCCGAAGCTGCTCCTGAGGCAACTCGGGCACATGGCCGCCGGCGCGGAAGGGGTGGCCGCAGCCCACTACCACCGGGTATTGGTCGAACAGATCCATGAGCTGGGCGAAGGGCAGAAAGTTTCCCTTCTCCTTGTGGGGCTCCAGCCGCCGGTTCAGCTCCAGAATGGCCTCCAGCGGCCCGACGGACAGGATGTGGCCCCCCTCGGCCACATCGGTCTCCATGCCGGGGAAAATTTTCAGGCCGTTCTCCAGCTCCAGAGCGTCCCCGGTTCTCCGGCTCACCGAGGCGATGTAGCCGTACACATCGGCAAACTGGAGGGTGTTGAAGTGCTCCGTCAAGCACAGGGCGTCCAGGCCAGCCCGTCGGGCCTCGCCGAAGAGCCAGTCTGTGTAGGCGGTGGAAAACGGGAGCTTTTTGGCCAGCTTCCCATGGGTGTGAAAATCCAGGCGCAAGAGAAAAAACCTTCTTTCTTACTTACAGCAGTGTGGAGATCAGGACGGCCACCGCCACCACCAGAAAGGAGATGGCCAGAAACAGTCCATCGTTATAGGTGACCTTCAGGGCGGCCAGCTTGATCTTCTTCACGGACTTGTTCACCGCCGCGTACCGGTAGCCCCGCAGCTCCAGCGCCTCCACCGTGGTGCGGGAGCGCTTGGCGGTGTTGAGCATCAGGGGGTAGAAGGACTGCATGATGATCTTCACCTGATAGATCAGGTACTTGACCTTGCCCCCCAGGGTCTCGTGGGCGGGGGGATTGCCCCGCAGCCGGTAGGAGAGCAGCACGTTCTGGAATTCCTCCATCAGCATGGGCAGCATCCGGTAGGCGTAGGAAATGGAAAAGCTCAGCCGCTCCGGGCAGCCGTACCACATGAGACCGTTGGACAGCTTGTCCGGGTCCAGCCCGGAGAACACGGTCACCGAGGCCAGGGAGATGGTGGCCACCTTCAACGTGAGGATGAGCAGCGGGGCAATGGCGGAGGCGTCACCTCCAAAGAGCAGGGTCACCACAAAGAGATACCCCGTCTGGGAGAAGACCCCCAGGGCAAAGAGGAACAGCACCAGCCCTGCCACTCTCGCCAGGAGGGTGGTGGCCATCACCAGCAGGAAGCACCCCAGCAGGAAGGGAATGTCGCTGACAAACCAGGGAACCAGGCCGAAGAACAGGTACCAGGCCAGCAGCACCCGGGGATCCAGGGCGGCGATGACGGTGTCGTCATTGCCATAGGCGTTCTTCAGCACCTGATTGCGGAGAAAGTCCATGGAGAGCTTGTCCAGAATGCTCTCCGAGAGTTTCGCGGTCAATTTTTCCACAGCGGTCACACCTCCTGAAAGGATGACAGGAACTCGTCAATGGTATAGCACATGGAACGGCTGTCTAAAGCCTGTGCCATGGAGAAGATCTCCGGCGGACGGATGCCTACCTGCTCCACCAGGTCGGCCCGGGCAAAGATCTCGTCCCGGGCGCCGTCGGCCACCACCTGGCCGTTACACAGCACAATGATTCGCTCCGCCCACTGGCACACCAGTTGCATATCGTGGGTTGCGATGACGGCGGTCTGGATGATGTCCTTCATATCGGACAGGACCGCCATGATCTCCCGCCGGGTGGCGATGTCCAGGTTGGCGGTGGGCTCGTCCAGCAGCAGGATACCCGGGTTCAAGGCGATGCCGATGGCCAGGCTGGCCCGGCGCATCTGCCCGCCGGACATGAGGCGACCGTCCCGGTCTGCCAGCTCTGTCAGCCGGAACCGCTCCAGCAGCTCCCCGGTGCGTTTCTCCCACTCCGGGACGTTCCGCACCTCCATGGCGTAGGCGATGTCGGCGCGGATGGAGTCCTTGATGAACATCTCCTCCGGGTTTTGATACACCAGGGAGATCTGCCGGGACAGATCCTCGGCCTTTTTGTCCCCAATGGCCTCCTCAAAGAGGGAAACTGTGCCGGAATTGGGCTTCAGCAGACCCACCATCAGCTTCATGAGGGTGGACTTGCCCGCCCCGTTGGAGCCGATGAGGGCCACCTTTTCCCCTTTCCGTATGTTCAGGTTCAGGCCGTCGAACACGGTGTGGGGCTCCCCCTTTACCGAGCGGTAGGCCAAAGATACGTCCTGGAAGGAGACTGCGCTCTCTCCGTCTGGGACAGCTGGCGCCGGACGTTCCCGGGAGATATAATGCAGTCCGGCGAAGGCGGTTTTTCCTCCCTCCACGGTGGTGGGCAGGAGGATGTCCGCCGGGAGACGGCCTGCCCTCCGCAGCCGGTGGGCCGCCTGGGTCACCTGGGGCGGGAAGATGTTGCATTCCTCCAGCTCCTCCACCCGCTGGAGGGCATTCTCCGTGGGCAGTATCCAGCGCACCTGGCCGTCCCTCATCAGCATCACATGCTTGCAGTAGTCGGCGATGTACTCGGTATGGTGTTCAATGACGAGGATGGTCTTGCCGTGGTTCTCATTCAAGTCCCGGAGGACCTCATAGATCCGGTCGGCGTGCATGGGGTCCAACTGGGCGATGGGCTCGTCCAGGATCAGAATGTCCGGCTGGAGGGACACCGCGCCGGCCAGGGCCAGCAGGTGGGTCTGACCGCCGGAGAGCTGCCAGACATATTCCTCCTCCCTGCCCTCCAGACCGCACTGCCGCAAAGCAGTCCTGCCCCGCGCCAGGTAGTCGGGGAAGGCGTAGTTCAGGCAGGCATAGGAGGCGTCGTCCAGCACGGTGGGCCGGACGATCTGGTTTTCAAAGTCCTGATATACATAGCCCACCTTCTGGGCCAGGACGCCCACGTCGCTCTCCCGGGTGTCAAGCCCCTCCACCCGCACGCTTCCCTCCATGGTCCCCGTGATAAAGTGGGGGATCAGGCCGTTGAGGGCCTTACACAAAGTGGACTTCCCGCAGCCGTTGTTGCCAACGACCGCCAGGAAGTCCCCTTTCTCGATCTGAAGGGAGATCTCTTTCAGGGTGGGCTGAGGGGCGCCTGGGTAGGTATAGGTCAGGCCGTCGATCTCAACCGCGTTCATGTCAGTTCACCGCGGCCTTTTTCCCGGCGTTCTTTTTGATGACCAGCAGGGCGATGATGGCCACCGCGGCGGCCGCTACCATGCCCACGGCCATGGCGGTGCCGCTCTCGGCCCACTCGGCCTCCCAGTCAATAAGGGACATACCGGCAGTGGCGGCCAGCTCAGCCACGATGGCGCACACAAAGCCGACGGCGCATACGATCAACGCCTTGGGGCTGATGCCGCTGACGGCGCTGTCCGGGGTGCGGGGAGCCATGCCCAGCAGGGGCTCGATCTTGCCATACAGCTTGGGTACCAGGTATAGGGTAGGCAGCAGGCAGAACAGGATGCCGGAGAACAGCAGGTCGTTGAGGAAGGCAAAGCCCTCGGTGGCAAACACGCTCTCAGGCAGGCCGGCCACGGCCTCGAAGTCCTCCACCGCCAGCTGGACCTTCAGAATGTCCACCACGGTTCCCATCAGCAGTTGGGCGGCGGTTCCGGTGATGGCGGCCACGCCCACCATGACGCGGGTCTTCGGGTCCTTCACCAGCCGTCCGGCGATGTATACGCCGATGGTGACGGTGAGGAACTTCTCCAGCTCGCCCAGGCCGCCGAACTGACCCAGCATGATCTCGCTGAACACCAGCTCGCCGGTGGCGGCGCCCAGGGCGGCGGACAGGGGGTCGAACAGCATGGCCAGGGTCAGGGGGATGAACAGGAAGTACTCCACGGAGAACTCCACAACCCCCACCTGGAACTTGGGGATCAGCTCCGTGAACAGGGTGGCCAGCCCATACAGGGACATGGACAGGACGAAGATCATCAGCTTCTGGGACTGTGTGGCAGTCTGCTTCTGTGCGATACTCATAGCATATTTTCCTCCCTATGATGGTGTGTTTCTCGCTCACACAGGCACAGTATACCGCCGGGATGTAAATTCTTCCTCCAAAGTCCTGTAAAATGTAAATAAATTTTCTTATCTGCCGTGTTATGTAAGTTCTGCCCTCATTTACATCCGCATCGCCGCGTCCAGAGCCAAAGAGGAACGCTCGCACTCGTCAGGGAGCATGGTCAGCTGGACGCACAGGGGGCTGCCCTTCATGTGTGCGCTGGCGTAGGTCAATCCGTTGCTCCGGGTATCCAGCAGGGGATGGTCGATCTGGGCCGGGTCCCCCAGCAGCACCACCTTGGTGCCTTTTCCAACTCGCGTGATGATACCCTTGACCTGCCGCGGGGTCAGGTTCTGGGCCTCATCGATGATGAGCCAGGTGTCGGTGATGGACCGGCCACGCATAAAGTTCATGGCCTCGGCGGTGATGATGCCGGTATCGAAGAGGTAGTCAATGCGCCCACGCAGCTCCTCCTCGCTGCGCCGGTCCTTTTTCTTCCCCTCCAGATCCAGCAGGATCTCCAGATTGTCCACAATGGGCCGCATGAGGGGAGAGATCTTCTCCTGCTCACTGCCCGGGAGAAAACCGATGTCCGCGTCAAACTGGGCATTGGGGCGGCAGACAAGGATTTTGCGGTAGCGGCGTTCCTCCATTTCCAGTACCTGTTCCAGTCCGGCGGCCAGGGCGTAGAAGGTCTTGGCGGTGCCCGCCGGCCCTTGGATGATGGCCAGGGGCGCCTCCTCCACCGGCAGCAGCAGGGCCTCCTGCAGGAACTGCTGGCCCACGCTCCGGGGCTTGACGCCGAATGGGCGGACGCCGCCAAAGCGCAGGGCGGCCACCTTCCCTTCCCGGAAACGGCCCAGCATGGTCTTTTTCGGCTCGGTATCCGAGTGCAGAAGGACGAACTGGTTCTCGGTCAAGGAAGCCGGCTTCCGCTCCCCCGCGCCGTCCACGGCATAGAGCTCTCCCGCCGGCACTCCCTTTTTCTTGAAGGCCGGGAGCAGAGCATCGGGAATATAGACCTCCGCCCGGCCGGTATAGGGCTGGGCGCCGTCCGGCAGCCGGTCAGTGGTGAAGTCCTCCGCCGGCACCCCCATCATCTGGGCCCGGATGCGGGCGACCATGTCCCGGCTCACCAGCGTCACCGGTGTCCCCTCGTCCATGAGGCCCCGGCACACCTTCAGCACCCTTCCTGCCCGGCTGCCGGGTTCTATCCCTTGGGGAAGGGCCGCGTCCACATGGTTGACCTCCAGGCGCACGGTGCCTCCACTGGGCAGGGTCACGCCTTTTACTAGGTCTCCTTGGAGCCGTAATCTCTCCAGGAAGCGGAGCACATGCCGGGCGTTGTTTCCCGCTTCACCGTCAGCCCCCTTCCGATCATCCAACTCCTCCAGCACCGCCAGTGGCAGCACGATGTTGTTGTCCTCGAAGGACTCCAGAGCGTAGGGGGCCTGGAGGAGGACATTGGCGTCCAGCACATAGGTCTTCTGCATACGTTGCGCCTGCCTTTCTGTATTTTTCATGCTTGGGAGCGGTGCCCGGAAAAACAGCGCCGGTTCGCCCCACAAGGGCGCAAACCGGCGCTGATCACACGCTGTTGATTTTGATTGGGCTTTCTGAACCTGTGCTCCATACTGCCGCTCCCAACCGATGCCTGCCGCATCTGTCTGCAGTATACCAGCGGTGCTTCGGTATGCGCCACCGCGTTTGGGTAAAACGCAGGTAAAATCTGTACCAAAAGGTGCTGAACCATTTGCACTCCGGAGAAGTTTAACCCGGGCCGCCTTTTGGATTTTACAGTCGGGCGGCTATACTAAATCCAGAAATCTAAGCAAAGCACCTATCCCGACGCTGGCAGCATACAGTCAAAAGGAGGAGAAAATGATGAGCAGCCAAACAAAAGACCGCAAGAAGCTGGAAAAGGCCGGATTTACCGGGCAGACGCTGGAGCGGGCGATGGAGCTGCTGGAGCGGACGAATGCGTCCATTCTGGCCGAGCTCCTGGTCAAGATGGTGACCAGGCAGGAAAAAACGCCGTCCATGGCGCTGCACGAGATGGAGATCAAAATGCGGGAGCTGGAGGCCAGACTGGGATTTTCGCCCAAGGAGCCATCCTGAAGGACAAAACATACAGAATGAAGCAGCGGGGAGAAGGCAGTGTGCCTTCTCCCCGCTGGTTTTCTGTGCCGGCCAGTCCTGCCAGCCGGCATTCCAGTCGAAGGATCGTGGGGCGATCACAAATTCATACTTCATGCCGTCCAGCAGCGGTTCCCTCTCTTAGATTGCCTGCGGCGGCTCCACACCCAAAAGGGCAAAGACGACCAGAGCCAAAATCCAGGGCAGGAAAATGACCAGCAGAAGAAGCAGCCCTTTGTGGTTTTGATAGTGGTATTCATCACAGGAAAAGAGTTTACAGGGATCGTTGATGTAGTAGAGATACAGATACAGGGGCGGCGTGGACGGGTGCTTGAAATAGGCAGTGTACCTACGCTCCTCGCCTTGGAGCGTATAACGGTAGGTAGCGTGCCAGCTGTAGTGGCCCACATCCCCGGATGGCCATTTCTTTACGATCGACGCTTTGATGATGTGGTTTCGGCTCCTGGCGATGTCCCGCTTGCGCTCCCAGCTCATACCGTGGGAGAGTTTCCCATACAGCGGGACTGCGACAAAATACCCTCCGATCAGGACGGCAAATACCAGCGCCCATTTGAGCCAGTTGACGGGATTGTCTGTAAACATATGGATCAGTGCCTCTCGGATGCTCATATAGGACACTCCCTTACCTGTTTTCCCTTGGACGGTATAGTATTCCGGGGTCTCCGCAGGACAGATGCCTGTTTCCGGTACCTGCAGCCAAATCCGCGTGTTGCAATAGGCTTGTGGGCATCAATCCCGCAGATCAGCGTTCCAGTCGAAGATCCGCCCCGTCCGGGGGTCCAGTTCAAACTCGTACTTCATGCCGTCCAGGAACAGCTCCCCTTCGTAACGTCCCCGGCCGTCGCCGGACTCTTCCCAGACAGATACGTCCGCCGCACTGGCGCCGGAAACCTTGCCGGCCACGATGGAAGTGGCCTCCTCCGCTGTGACAGGGCTGCCGTCCAGAGCGTCCAGCCACTCCTCGTCCACCTCGTAGTCCGCACCAACGATGCGACCGTCGGCCATGGCCACCTCAAAGTCGTAGTCGCCGTAGTCGGTCTCGAACTCGATGTCATAGATGGGGATGCCATTGTCGCTGTCGGTCTCGTTTTTGATGTTGTAGGCGTCGCCCTCCGGCACGTCCGAATTGTCCAGGGCGATGGCCAGGGCCTCCTCCCGGCTGATCTCCCCGGCGGCGACTCCCCTCTCCGGGTCGGGGGACACAGGCGGCGTCTGCCCCTGGCCGGCGGGCGTTTCTGGAACGGAGGACGCCGGGGGAGTCTGGCCGCCGGAGGGGGCCGTCCCGCCGGGCGCGGCGCCGCCCGCCTGTCCGCCGCAGCCGGTCAGGCAGGCCAGCAAAAGCGCCGCTGTCAAACCGAAAGAAAAGATCTGTTTCATCCCGCGCTCCTTTCTGTGTGCGTGCCTCCATCCTACCACGAAGAACCCTGGCGCGCAACCCATCCAAGGGAACACAAAACCGCCCCATCCGTTTCATTACATATATTTGACAAAGATTTGACATCCAGACGGTCGCGCCTCCGTTTCGCAGCCGCTAAACTTTACAATAGTGTTTTCTACCCTTTGAAAATTTCTGCTGTGACCCCGAAAATCCGGCGGCGTGTCCGTATCCTACTGCCGGAGGGGGATGGAGGGATGGCAATGGTGCGCACAGAGCACGACATCGTTTCCCAGGTACGATCGGCCAAGACGGACTCGGAGGCGGCGGACGCCCTCATCCGTCAGTACATGGGCTTTATCCGCTCGGAGACGGTGAAGTTTCTTCATACCGCCCCGGAAAACGGCCATGAGGACGAACTGAGCATCGCCATGCTGGCCTTCTATGAGGCGGTGCTGGCCTATGAGAAGAGCCGGGGCGCTTTTCTGCCCTACGCCGCCCGTGCTATTAAAAACCGGCTCATCGACCACTACCGGACGGAGAAGCGCCACGGCAACGTGATCTCCCTCCACACCCCCCTGGGCGGGGAGGAGGACGGCGGCGAGCTGCTGGACACCATCCCCGACACCGTGGACCACGCCGGGGACTATGCGGTGCGCACCGCCAGCCGGCGGGAGATCCAGGAGTTTTCCGAGAAGCTGGCCCAGTTCGGCCTGACCTTCTCCGATGTGGCGGACAACTGCCCCCGGCAGGAGCGGACCTTCGCCGCCTGCCGCCGGGTGCTGGACTTCGCCCGGACCCAGCCGGAGCTGCTGAAACGGGTGGAGGACACGGGCAAGCTGCCCATGGGGGAGCTGTCCGCCGGCTCCGGCACCGACAGGAAGACCATGGAGCGGCACCGGAAGTACCTGGTGGCCATCCTGCTGGCCTTCACCAACGGCTATGAGATCATCCGGGGCCACCTGTGCCAGGTGGGCCCCAAGAGAGGGGGCGACGAGGCGTGAGCTATCTGGTCATGGAGGTGCATCCGGCCTACGCGGTGGTGCTGGACGAGGAGGGCCGCTTTTTGAAGGCCGCCAACCTGCGCTATCAGGTGGGGGACACAGTGCGGGACATCGTGGAGCTGCGGCACCCCAGGGAAAAACGCCCCGCCCTGTGGAAGCCCCTGTCCGGCGTGGCTGGCCTGGCCGCCTGTCTGTGCTTGGTGTTCTTTGGCTACTACCAGCCAAACTTCACCCCCTACGGCGCCCTGCGCATCCAGATCAACCCGGATGTGGAGCTCACCCTCAGCCGCACCGACCGGGTGCTGGAGCTGGAGGGGCTCAATGAGGACGGCCAGAGCCTGATTGCGGGCTACGAATACAGCGGCAAGGACCGGGAGGACGTGACCGGGGAGCTGGTGGAGCGGGCCATCGATATGGGCTACCTCTCCGGCGGGGAGACGGTGTCCATCACGGTCACCAGCGCCGACGCCGACTGGCAGGCCCGGGAGGAACAGGCGGCCCGGGAGGATCTGGAGGAGCGGTACGGGGAGACCATCGTGATCCAAATCGGCCCCGCGCCGGAGGAGGAACCGGCCACCGAGGTGGTGATCCCGGTGGCGCCGCCCAGCCCCACGCCGTCCCCCACCTCGGACCTCACGCCGGAGCCTGTGCCGGAGCCCACGCCGGCGCCCTCCGCGCCCCCTGTCCCCTCTGCCGACCCGGGGATCACGGACTACGATGACACGGACTACGGCCCCAACGCCGACGGGGTCACCGATTATGAGGATACGGATTACGGTCCTTACAGCGACGGCGTCACCGACTATGAACCTCCCGACGACGGCCCTTATGTGGACGGTGACACCGACTATGAGGACCGGGATGACGGCGATGACCGGGACGACGATGACGACGACTGGGACGGCGATGACGATGATGATGGCGACGATGACGGAGAGCGGGATGACGACGATTAACGCAGAAAAATTTCCGCCGCGGCCCCGGTTTTGGAGACCGGCCGCCGTATCCTCCCTGTGTCAGCCGAAGAAGAGGAAAAAAGTTTTTCCCAGGCCCCGGTTTTTCGGCAGCGGCTCCGTAATCTAAAAGCAGAACACACAAACCAAACACCCTTTTCAAGGAGATGAATGAAATGAAACAGAACATCCGCACCAAATGGTTTGCCCTGACCCTGACCGCCGCCCTGGCCCTGACCACTCTGACCGCCTGCGGGAACGGCGCCGGCACGGCGTCCCTCCCCGAGACCCCCGGCACCAGCGCCCCCCTCCTGGAAGAGAGCGGCGGCGTGGCCGGCACCGTCCTGCTGAGCGTGAACCCGGAGATCGAGATGGACTATGACGATCTGGGCAACGTGGTGGCCCTCACCGGCCGCAACCAGGAGGCCCAGACCCTGCTGGCCTCCTACACCGGCTATGAGGGCCGGCCCTGTACCCAGGTGGTGGGAGAGCTGGTGGACGAGATCAATGCCCTGGGCTACTTCGACGCCACCGTGGGCGGCCACGAGAAGAACATCATCCTGAAGCTGGAGCGGGGCTCCGTCTGCCCCAATGACCAGTTCCTGAACGAACTGGCCGAGGCGGTCCGGCTGGTGGTGGAGACCGACCAGATCGGCTCCCAGGCCGTGACCCTGGACCAAGACGACTACGACGACGCCTACGGGGACAAGGGGTACATCAACGCCTCCGCCGCTCAGAGCATCCTCTCCACCCAGCTGGGCCGGGACGATCTGCAGTTTGTGGAGAAGGAGTACGACCTGGACGACGGGGAGTACGAGGTGGAATTCGTCCTGGACGGCGTGGAGTACGAGTATGAGGTGAACGCCTACACCGGCAAGGTCACCGAGATGGACGCGGAGTTCCAGGACTATGACGACACCGACTATGGCCCGGGCAGCGACGGGATCACCGATTACGGCGTGACTGACTACGACGACACCGACTACGGCCCCAATGCCGACGGGATCACCGACTATGACGACACGGACTATGGCCCCAACAATGATGGAATCACCGATTACGACGACACCGACTACGGTCCCAACGCCGACGGCATCACCGATTACGACGACACGGACTACGGCCCCAACGCGGACGGGATCACCGATTACGACGACACCGACTACGGCCCCAATGCCGATGGCATCACCGACTACGACGACTGGGGCGATGACGACGACTGGTACGGCGACCCCACCGGCGAGGACCACTGGGACGACGATGACGACGGCTGGGACGACACGGACTACGACGACCGGGACGACGATGACGACTGGGACGACGATTGGGACGACTGAGCCCCTCCGCCTGCGCCACGAGGTCAAGCACCAGATCTCTCCCCAGGAGGATCTGGTGCTCGCCTCCAGGCTGGGGAAGCTCTTTCCCCGGGACGGCCACGCTGGGCCGGACGGCTCCTACCGGGTGACCAGCCTGTATTTCGACACCACCTACGATACCGCCCTCCGGGAGAAGTTGGACGGGGTGGACCGGCGGGAGAAGTTCCGCCTGCGATACTACGGGGAGCGCCCGGATTTTCTCAAGCTGGAGAAGAAGTGGAAGGTCAACGGCCTGTGCGGCAAGCGTTCCGCCCGCCTGACTTTGGAGGAGGCGGAGCGGTTGCTCTCCGGGGAGGACGCCTTCCTTCTGGAGCGGGGTGAGCCCCTGCTGTCGGAGCTGTACCACAAGCTCCATGGGACGTTGCTGCGGCCCAGGACGGTGGTGTGCTATGACCGGGAGGCCTTCCTGTACGTCCCCGGAAACGTCCGGGTGACCCTGGACCGGAACCTGCGCACCTGCAGGGACAGCGTCGGCTTCCTGTCCCCAGGAGCCTTTCCCCTCAGGCCCCTGGAGGGGGTGACGGTACTGGAGGTCAAGTACGATGCCTTTCTCCCCGACCTGGTGCGGCTGGCCGTCCAGACGCCGGGCCGCCGGGCGGGAGCCTGTTCCAAATACGCCCTGTGCCGGCGGTTTGACTGAGAACGAAGAAAAGAGGTGTGGCTGCCATGCCCACGTTCACCTTTCAGGACATCTTCAAATCCAGCTTTCTGGAGCGGCTGGACGCGGTCTCCCTGCCGGACGCCGCCATCGCCCTGGCGCTGGCCTTCTGCCTGGGCCTGTTCATCTTCCTGGTCTATAAAAAATGCTACGCCGGGGTCATGTACGCCCCCAGCTTCGGGGTGACCCTCATCGCCCTCACCCTCATCACAACCCTGCTGATCCTGGCGGTGACCAGCAACATCGTCCTCTCCCTGGGCATGGTGGGCGCCCTGTCCATCGTCCGCTTCCGTACCGCCATCAAGGAGCCCATGGATATCGCCTTCCTGTTCTGGGCCATCGCGGCGGGCATCGTGCTGGCGGCGGGGCTGATCCCCCTGGCGGTGGTGGGCAGCCTATTTGTGGGGGTGGTGCTGCTGGTGTTCTCCCGGCAGAAGAACGGGGAGTCCCCCTACATCCTGGTGGTCCACTGCGCCGACCAGGATGTGGAGGGGCAGGTGCGCGCCCTGGTGGAGGCCCGGGTGCGGCGGCTGAATCTGAAGAGCAAGAGCGTGGCCCCGGGCCAGATCGAGCTGAACTACGAGGTGCGCCTGCGGGATGCCGACACGGAGTTCGTCAATGAGCTGGGGGCCATGGAGGGCGTGGGGAACGTGGTGCTGGTCTCCTACAACGGGGACTACATGGGGTGAGGCCATGATCCGCCACCGGCATATCGATCTTATCTGCGGCGGGGCCATCCTATTGGCCCTGGTCCTCACCGGTCTGCTCTGCTTCGGGGAGGCTCTGGGCCTCCGGCCCGCCAGCGCCGCGCCCGGGTACGCCTCCCGCCTCTTTGACGATGGCCGGGTCCACACCGTGGACCTGCGGGTGGAGGACTGGGCGGCTTTCCTCGAAAACGCCCCGGCGGAGGAGTATATCCCCTGCACCGCAGTCATCGACGGGGAGGAATTTTACCAGGTGGGCCTGCGGGCCAAGGGGAACAACTCCCTCCGGCTGACGGAGGAGTACGGCCTGTCCCGGTACAGCCTGAAACTGGAATTCGACCACTATGTGGACGGCGGGAATTACCACGGCCTGGACAAGCTCTCCCTGGACGCCTCCTTCCAGGACAACAGCTACCTCAAAACCTGGCTGGTCTACCACATGATGGCCTACATGGAGGTGCCCGCCCCGCTGTGCAGCTATGCCTGGGTGACGGTGAACGGCGCCCCTTGGGGACTGTTTCTGGCCATCGAGGAGCCGGAGGAGGCCTTTGCCCGGCGGAACTTCGGCCCGGATCACGGTCAGCTCTACAAGCCGGACTACCGCTCCCTGAATGCGGAGAACGCCGACGTGGCCCTGCGGTACGTGGGCGATGACCCCGCCGGCTACCCAAACATCTTTGACAACGCCAAGTTTGACACGGACGTGGCGGACCGGGAGCGGCTGATCCAGGCCCTGCGGGTGCTGTCCACCGGGGAAGATCTGGAGACGGCAATCAACGTGGATGAGGTGCTGCGGTATTTTACCGTCCAGGTGTTCGTCATGAACTGGGACAGCTACCTGGGCCACACCGGCCACAACTACTTCCTCTATGAGGAGGACGGGGTGATCTCCATCCTGCCCTGGGACTACAACTTGGCCTTCGGCACCTACGCCCTGGGCATGACCGATCCCATCCGGGACCCCAATGTGCTGATCAACTGGCCCATCAACACCCCCGCCCGGGGGGAGACCATGCTGAAACGGCCCCTCTATCACAATCTGATGAAACACGACGGTTATTTCGCCCAATATCACGCCTATTTCGACCAGTTGATCACGGAGTATTTCGAGAGCGGCCGGTATGAGGCGGTCATCCGGCAGACCCAGGCCATGATCGCCCCCTATGTCCAGGCCGACCCCACCGCCTTCTGCTCCTATGAGGACCACCTGCTGGCGGTGGACACCCTGCTGGAGGTGTGCCGCCTGCGCTCCGAGAGCATTCGGGGACAACTGGAGGGGGACTATCCCATCACCCTGGCCCAGCAGGAGTCGAATCCGGGGGCGGGGGTGGACGCCTCCCATGTGGATCTGCGGGCCCTGGGGGATTTCGATGACCTGGAGGCAGCAAGGGAGCGGCAGGATGAGGCCGCGGCGGTGGTGGAGTGACGCAGGGAAAGAACATGGAATGAGTTTCAGAACAGATCCACGCCAATTTGGTGCTTGATAAACGAAAAAATCAGGCCGCCGGTTCCTTTCGGAACCGGCGGCCTGATTGCAATTTCACCGTTGTCACATTTCCGCCAGATAATACCGCAGGTTCTTCGCCGTTCCCCGCTTCACCAGCAGGCCGTCCCGGGTCATCTCCCGCAGCAGCAGGATCGCCGTGGCCTGGGAGACGCTCAGTGCCGCCTCCACGTCTTTCCGGACGACCCACCCATTCTCTCTGCACAGCCCGATGACCTTCTGCACCCGGGCCTCTCTCTTGCCCAAACTGGTGGCTGGCCGGGTAGATGGGGCATTTTCTGTCTCGCGGCTGAAATTCAGGTTCGGCAGGGTGATCTTGAAGGCGTGGTCGGTGGTCTCGATAGCCGGCTGCACCGCTGCGCCGGCGTAGCACTCGTGGATACGGAGAATGCCGGTTCCGTAGGCCTCGATCAGCCGCAGGCGGTAGAAGATGTTGGCCAAGTTGGGGTTGCGCAGCACCGAGACGCCCAGACGGATGTCCTCCAGCCCGATGCCCCTGGCCAGGCCGCCGATGGTAACGAACTCGATCCGATCTTCAAAAATACTGATGAGTGTGGGGCCGCTGAAGGCGTAGTCCCTGTGGACCAGAGCGTTGAGTAGCGCCTCCCGCACGGCCTCGGGCGGGTAGTCCCGGATGTCCACCCGATCCAGGCCGGAGAACTCCGCCCGGGTGCGGTTGAATCGGTCGATATAGCCGTAGGCGTCCTCCAACTGCTGGAGCAGAGAGCCGGTCAGCTCCTGCCGGTCCTTGAAGACCGACTTTTTGCTGCCCTCGAAGACCGCCAGCTTGACGGTGTGGCTGCACTGGTCTGAGAGCAGGAATGCCAAGTTGGTGTAGGTGCCGTCCGGACCAATCAGATGGAGCGTGCGCATCTGAGCCGGGCCGAAGGCCACGTTCCGGCTCCGGAAAAACGCCGAGGCTTGCTCAAAGGTGAGTTGCTGCTCCAGGGAGCGGGCGGCCTCATAGCTGTCGCCGCTGGTCTCCTTGATCATGTCCAGAATGGCCGCTTCGCTGGCGGGGACGGTGGAGGCCCCCCGGCGGACAAAGACGCCCTCCGGGCGGATGCCCTTGCTGTGGAGGTAGTAAGGCCGAGCCGTCCCCCGCTGGACCCGGACGCAGATCACCGGCTTTCCCTCCATGGTCTCACAGCGGCAGTCCAGGAACATCGTCAGATCCGGGCGCACGGCGTCCCGGATAGCGTTGGTGACCCGGAGCATGGTGCCGTCCGCGTCCTCCACGCCGCGCACCGTGCCGTCGTCCTCAATGCCCACATAGATGGTGCCGCCGTCGCAGTTGGCGAAGGCGATGGCGGTATTCTTGATGTCGTCCACATACTCCCGCTTCAGCTCGGTCGTTTTGTTTTCCGTGAACATGATGAACCTCCCACAGGCAATCTAATAATCTGATAATTATTATATTAGATCATCGCGGGTTTGCAAGGGGATTTTGTCTCCGCGGAGCTATTTTATTGGACCATGCCGCTCAGGCTGTGGACGCAAAAGTCCTCGTACAGCGTATCTGGTTTTCTGATTTGCGTTCAGCGTAGACCTAATGTCGAGCCGCGGTTTTCCGCGCCGCCGAAGGTCTGCGCTGAACGTATTTTTATGCCTGGCTGAAATTTCCCAAAAAAGTTTTCCTAAGGGGGGCAAAAACAGGGGGCCTTTTCTCCATTTATTATGAAAGGGCAATCACGGGCGCCTCCGCCGGCAGGAGTTTTGAAAAATTTTTGCCGGGAGGGGGTGAAAATACCCCCTTCATTTCTACATGCTTAATGAAGGGGCTTTTCAGGAGGCTTCCTGCCCCGAGCCCTTATCCTGTTATGAGAGAAGGTCTTTCCCATGAAGTCACACGATCCGATCCGCAGTGAACATCGCCTGCTGGAGGCCCTCCGAGCCGCGGAGACAGCAACGCTCGCCCTGCGGGACTATGCCGCCACCGTTCTGCCGCCGGGACCGCCCGCGGCGGGAGGCCCGTCCATCGGCGAGGCGGCGCCCGCCATGGTGGAGCTGCTGGAGGGCGGCTGGCTGGCCGTCACCCTGGAGGCTGTCCTGCCCCGACGGGGCGACGGCGACCGAGGCCGCTTCCTGGCCCACTCCCTGCGCGCAGCCATCCGCCGGGCGTTCCCGGACCGGCTGCCGCCCAAGTTCCACATCTGCGTCCTGGCTTATGAACACATCTACGGCCCGGGCCGCCGCTTTTTGGACCACGACAACCTGGAGCTGAAGCACTGCCAGGATGTGCTGGAGGCGGCGTTCCTCACCAACGACACCTCCGCTCTCTGCTCCGCCTTTCAGTGCAGCCGCCGGGGGGACCGGAACGCCACCCGTATCTGGGTCCTGCCCGCCGAGGCGTTCCACAAGTGGCTGGAGAGTCATCGGGAGTCCTGGGCCGGACCACCGGAAACCTGAAACAATAGAGAAAAAATGACCCCAAAAAACATACCGATTTCTGATTTCTCGCGCCTGCGGATTTTCGGTGCCGCTTTTGGGCCGGAAAGCCAGTATTCCCAAGGGGTCCGGCTTCGGGCTTCCAACGCCGTTGGGATCTTTATGGTTTTGAGGCGGTGCGGCAGCGGCAGTCTGTCGGACAGGGCCTGTGCCGGACAGATCCCGTGGGGAATGGCGGCAGTCTGGGCAAGGCGCTCAGCGCGAAAAGGGCCGCGGGCTGCGGAGATCGCAGTACTTAAGATATGAGGATGATACAAGATGAAATGGAATACAGAATATTTTGGCTTTCGCCTGCTGGTGTTCGTGGGGTTCTGCGGCGAGGTGCCGGTGGCGCTGCTGCGGAAGACGGGCGGCTGCTATGACTATCGCCGGCGGGTGGTGACAGAGCTGGTGCGGATGGGCTATCTGAAGGAGCGAAGGTTCCGGGGAGAGCGCCGCCATGTGGTCCGCTCCCTGTCTCTGACCAGCAGGGGGCTGAACCAGATCCAACACCTCTCTCCCGGCCGGGCGGAACAGATCCGGGCCCGCCTGCTGGCTCCGGCTGACGGCCAGGGGGACTGGAGACGGACCCAGCGGCTCCACCGGAACGCCGCCTGCCTGCTGCTGGCCCACCAGCTGGGGGCCCGGTGGGTCCAGGGCAGGCGCAAGGACGACGCCAGGCGGAAGGAGCTGGTCTATTACAGCGCCTATGAGCTGAACAAGGTCTGCGGCAAGGACAACAAGTCCGCCCGGGTGTCCGGGGTGCTGCTGACGCCTGGCGGGCGCTATTACGCTCTCTATTACCTGGGCCGCCGGAATATGCGGTGGAACCCCGAGACGGAACTGCTGTTCCGGGATCAGTTCGAGCAATCGGAGGCCGGGGCCGGCTTTTACTACAATGGCAGCATCCTGCTGGGGGAAGCGTGGGAGCAGGCCGCCGATCTGGTGCCCCACGCGATGAACCCGCGCAGCCGCCTGATCCGCTTTGCCCGGGAGGACTTCTTCTACTACATCGCCTTTGACGCAAACGGACGCCGGCTGCTCCGGGCGATCCTGGACGAGCACTGCCTCTACCGGCTCCAGCAGTACCTGCTGCGGGAGGCGCACTGCCCGGTCACCAATGAGCCTGTGTACCTGTTCCCCCTGGAGCTGCTGGCGGGATTCTATCAGCTGCCGGGGGAGCGGCAATACCATGTCCGGCCGGGTCTGGGCTGGTTCTTCGATTTCCAGATGCCCGCCATGGAGCGGCTGTGCAACACCGGGGCGGAGTTGGTCTCCCTGCCCGGCAGCCTGCTGGCCGGTCTGGACCGGAAGGAGGGGGAGCGGAATGGATCGTGAGAAGATCATCACCGCCGCCGAGCTGATGGATATGCAGTTCCTGCCCCGTTCCACGGTGGTGGATGGGATGCTCCCCGCCGGGTGCTACATTCTGGCGGGAGCGCCCAAGGTGGGCAAATCCTTCCTCATGGCCCAGCTGTGCTGGTGTGTGGCCACAGGGATCCCCTTCCTGGGACAGCCCACCCGCCGCTCCCATGTGCTGTATCTGTCTCTGGAGGACACGAAGGAGCGCGTCCAGGGCAGGCTGATCCGGATGTTCGGCGTGGAGCACCAAGTGAAAAGGCTCCATCTGAAATTTGGAACCGACCTGCGTGGGGGAGACCTGCTAGCAATGCTGGGGGGGTTCTTCATGGATCACCCAAGCGTCCGCCTCGTCGTCATCGACACCTTCCAGCGGGTACGGGAGGGCGGCGGCGCCCAGTACAGCTACCAGAGCGACTATGAGGAGATCCGCCCCTTCAAGGAATTTACCGACATCCACGACGTAGCGCTGATCCTGGTCCACCACACCCGGAAGAACACAGAGAGCGAGAATTCCTTTGACCGGATCAGCGGCACCAACGGCCTGCTAGGAGCGGCGGACGGAGCCTTCCTGCTGTACCGGGAGAAGGGTCGTGTGATCCTGGACCAGACCGGGCGGGAGCTGCCGGGACAGCGGATGATCCTGGACTTTGACCCGCAGCGATGCCTGTGGACGGTGGTGAGCCGGGAGGCGGAGATCGCAGAGCCGCCGGAGCCGCTGCTGGATCTCATCGACCAGGCGATCGGCGGGGGCTGGCAGGGGACAGCCACGGAGCTGCTGGAGCGGTTGCGTCGGCTGGACCCGGAGCTCCCCTACAGGGCCAACACGCTGACCCGGAAGCTCAACGCCCTCACCCGCCGGCTCAAGGAGGAGAAGGGTATCGAATACTGGAAGTCCCGGAGGCCGGAGAGCCGGCAGCTCACCTTCCTGCGCACGGAGGACGAGGAGGAAGATGAGGAGCGTGACGATGATGACGATTCCGCCCCCGCGGGGGAAATACCGTCATTACCGTCATCGGGATCAGAGAGCGGTGGTGATGGGAATGGCTGAGATGGTTCCAGTCTGGGAGAAGGCCAACCTGACCCTGGAGGAGGCCGCGGCCTACTTCGGCATCGGCATTAACAAACTCCGGGATCTGACCAATGAAGAAAGCTGTCCCTTCGTGCTCTGGAACGGAAGCAAGCGGCTAATCAAACGAAAAGCGCTGGAGAAATATTTGGAGACTGCCTATTCCATATAGGTGGTAAATTCCAAGGCTGTATGGTAAAATCAGATACAGCCTATCGAGCGCTTTTCGAGAAAGGAGGATCAAAACTTGTCCGAAAAGCGCCGGGATCAGAGAGGCCGTATTCTGAAAACAGGCGAGAGCCACCGGAAAGACGGTCTCTATATGTTTCGCTAACAAGGCTGTTCTCGATGCTCTGGTTGTCAAAGATACCAAACGCCTCATAGAACACCTTTTGGTCAAAGGTGCCCTGCTCCAGCGCAAAGGCATGAGCCTGGTTGATGGCCTCTTTTGCGGAGTCATGATCTTTCAGCGTTGTGGAGCGCAGGTGATGAAATTTCGTCCACACATTCTCAAAATAGGTGTAGTAGTTGCTCCGCAGCACTTCCACACCGTCCATGCGAATGGCTGCCCGGCCCTCATGGTCGGCGCTTTTGCTGTAACTGGTGGCAAAATATTGGATATGGCCCCGGAGCGCCGGGCACAGGTAGTCATTCTCCAATTTGTTCCGGATTCCGCTCCAGGTTGACATAGGTACTTGTCTCCTTTCTAATGCCGTTGCGGGCGTTGCCCCTTCCGCAGAATTTGCCTTTTGTGTTTGAAGTGTTATCCGTTGAATCCGCCGACTTCAATTTTATATTTGCAGTCGACCTCGATACAAACTAAATGTCCCATGAAATAGTCGGGTTCCGCATCCAAATCGATGTAAAAGCCAGTTTTACTTCCATTTATAAATACCGTTACATTGTTTACAAACAGTGCTTTTACAAACTCCTCTTCTGAAATTTTCCCATCCGCTTCCAGCGTTCCATCTTCGATCATTTCATTCACGGCGTCTATGCAGTCATCGTTTTCCTCCAAAAATGCTCGGATAATGGTATCTTTGTGGTCATTGACCCAATTTACCTTTTCCAAAACGATATCGCCCATATTTCCCTCTGTGCTCTGAAACTCAAGGAGAATTTTAGTTTTTCTATCCCATACGGTCCATTCTCCAACATGAAAGCCGAGTTTGCGGTCAAATACAAATTCCATATTCCCCAAAATGATTTTATCCGGCATTTCGACCCTTTTCTTCAAAAATAGTCCCATAATACACCTCCAAAGATTCCAATTGATTGCTCAGTAGAGCCGGGCTACGCTGACCAGATTCAAATAGTAGTAGGTCAGTTCGGTGAGCTCGGAGATCTGGGACTGGATAAACAGGGTGGAGCGGCTGGGGTCCAGACCCACCGACAGATAGTCCAGCGCCACCTCAATGATGTTCTGCCGAACCTTTTCCGGGTTGTCAAAATTGTCGGTCAGGGCCTGGGCATCCGCGATCATGATGAGGACCTTCTCATATTCCCCTGAATTTTGCAGGGCTACCCGCCGTCTCAGGGAGCCCACATAGTGCCCCAGGTGCAGTCTGCCGGTGGGCCGGTCGCCAGTCAGAATAATTTTGCTCATTTGAAATACGCCTCTTTCTACATTGTTTTGGAGTTCATGGGGTTCCGCCAGGGGCGTGTTTCAAACAAAAACGCCCTTGACAGACCTATGGTTCTGTCAAGGGCGAATAAAATATCTTATCCGTGGTGCCACCTTGATTCATAAGGATAACCCTTATGCGCTTTACAGGATACCAACATATCCCTGGTAACTGACGTATACCCACACGTCGCAGAATACTCTGTAAGTAATTTCACCTACATTTGACTGCGCCCTCAGCGGTCCATTTGACAACTTGTTTCTTGCCCGGTTCTCAGCAGCCCGGACTCTCTGTAAAGGCATCATTGCCGTTATCTCCGCCTCAACGGTTTCAGGATTCCGTATTCAATTGTATGCATAGGATCATATCCCTAAGCCGGGCTATTGTCAATAGCCTGAAAAGATAAAATAAAAAGCAGCGCAGCGTTTACGGGTTCTGGGACTCCTCTTTCTGACGGCCCATTGCCTCCCGGGTCATCTTCCCATCCTCATAGAGCTGGATCTTATAGTTGAGCCGGTCCAGAGACTGCTGGATCTCCTCCATCCGGGCCAGCAGCAGATCCCGCTGCTCCATCAGCAGGGCCTTGCGGGCTTCCAGGGTGGCGTCCCCCTGGCGGAACAGCTCCACATATTCCACCAGCGCCTCGATCTGGACCCCGGCGGCACGCATACACTTCATCAGTTCGATCCACTGGCAGGATTCCTGATCGTAGTCCCGGATGCCGCTCTTGTTCCGGGGCACCGGGGGGATCAGGCCGATCCGCTCATAGTAGCGCAGGGTATCCGCGCTCAGGCCGTACTGCCGGCTGGCTTCCGCAATGGTCAAAGAGATCGCCTCCTGTTCTGTTGCCGGTATTGTAGCACCTGGAGTGGACTCCAAGTCAAGAGATTTTAAAACTTTATGGAAAAAGGGCAAGAAGCCCTTGACATGGAGTGCACTCCAGGTGGTAGCGTAAAGACAAACATCCAACAGGAGGAATCAAGATGGTTTATCGGGACTTTCAGGGAATTAAGCTGTCCGGGCTGGGTATGGGCTGTATGCGCCTGCCGGTGGTGGACGGAAAAGACGACCAGGTGAATCAGGCGGCGGTGGAGGAGATGGTGGCCTGCGCCATGGACAGCGGCGTCAACTACTACGACACCGCCTGGGGCTATCACGGAGGCAACTCGGAGCTGGCCATCGGCAAGGCCCTGGCGGCCTATCCCCGGGAGAATTTCTATCTGGCGGACAAATTCCCCGGCTACGACCTGTCCAATATGGACAAGGTGGCGGAGATCTTTGAGGCTCAGCTGAAAAAGTGCCAGGTGGAATACTTTGACTTTTATCTCTTCCACAACGTATGCGAGATGAATATCAACGCCTATCTGGACCCCAAGTACGGCATTCTGGACTACCTGCTGGAGCAGAAGAAAAACGGGCGCATCAAGCACCTGGGCTTCTCCTGCCACGGAGCCATGCCGGTGCTCAAGCGCTTTCTGGAGGCCTATGGGCCGCACATGGAGTTCTGTCAGCTCCAGCTGAACTATGTGGACTGGCAGTTCCAGGAGGGAAAGGAGAAGGTGGAGCTGCTGGGGCAGTACCACATCCCTGTGTGGGTGATGGAGCCCCTGCGGGGCGGGCGGCTGGCCCGGCTCACCCCGGAGGAGGCGGCTCCGCTGAAGGAACTGCGGCCGGAGGAGGGGGTACCTGCCTGGGCCTTCCGCTTCCTCCAGACTATCCCCGGCGTGGTGGTGGTTCTCTCCGGTATGTCCGATCTGGCCCAGACCAGGGACAACCTGGCTACCTTTGCCACTGAGGCCCCCCTCAGCGACAAGGAATGGGAGACGGTGCTGGAGGTGGGCCGGCGCATGACAGCCCCGGAGGCCCTGGCCTGTACCGGCTGCCATTACTGCGTCAGCCACTGTCCTCAGGGGCTGGACATCCCCCATCTGCTGGCCCTGTACAACGAGCACCGCTTCACCGGCGGCGGCTTTATCGCCCCCATGGCCCTGTCTGCGCTGCCTAAGGAGAAGCAGCCCAGCGCCTGTGTGGGCTGCCATAGCTGCGAGGCGGTGTGTCCCCAGCAGCTGAAGATTGCCCAGGCTATGGCGGACTTCAGCGCCAAGCTCTGAGCCGGGCAGGGAAGGGACCGGTATTTTCCCGGGAGAGCAGTCGTTTTTCAGGCTGGTTTCAGGTTGCCACGGTATGATAAAGTAGAAAATGAGGTGACGACCGTGAAGATCCTGATCGTGGAAGACGAACATCTGCTGGCGGAATCCATCGGCGCTCTGCTGGAAAACCAGGGGTTTGAGGTGGAGATGGCCTTTGACGGGGAGACCGGGATGCAGTACGCCGAGCTGGGAGTGTACGATCTGCTCATTCTGGACGTGATGATGCCCGGCCTGGACGGCTACGAGGTAGCCCGGCGGGTACGGGTCCGGCGGCTGGGCGTGCCCATCCTGATGCTCACCGCTAAAAGCGGCCTGGAGGACCGGATCGAGGGGCTCAACGCCGGGGCGGACTACTATCTGACCAAGCCCTTTGATGTGCGGGAACTGCTGGCCTGCATCCACGCCCTGCTCCGCCGACAGGGCCCCCAGGTGGACCAGATGGAGCTGGGCAATACCACCCTGGATCTGTCCTCCGCCCTGCTGCAATGCGGCAGCAAGCGGGTGCGCCTGTCCGCCAAGGAATTTGAAGTGATGCGCTTCTTGTTCCAGGCGGGGGGGCGCAACTGCTCCAAGGAGGCCATCCTGGCCAAGGCCTGGGGCTATGACTCCGACGCGGTGGAAAACCATGTGGAGGTATATATCGGCTTTTTGCGGAAAAAGCTGGCCAGCATCGGCTCCAACGTACGCATTGAGACCATCCGCAGGATGGGCTACCACCTGGAGGTGGACGGCGATGATTAAGCGGCTGCGGCTCAAGTTTGTGCTCATCAACATGAGCATTGTCTCCATCATGCTGGTGGTGATCCTGGGGCTGGTGTTCTACTTCACCAGCGCCAACCTGGAGCGGGAGAGTATGCGGATGCTGGAGAACATCGCCCTGCAGCCTGTGGGGCTGGGGGTGCCCGGCCAGCCCGGTGAGGACGTGCAGCTGCCCTTCTTCAAGTTACAGCTGGGGCTGGGAGGGCAGGTGGTGGCCACCGGCGGCGGGTACTACGACCTGTCCGACCAGGCCCTGCTGGACCAGCTCATTGCCCAGACCAGCGCTTCCCCCAAGTCCCTGGGGGTGCTGGAGGAGTATAACCTGCGCTACTACCGCCTGAACACCCCCGCCAACCAGTGCGTGGTCTTTTCCGACATCTCCAGCGAGCGGGCCACCCTGGACGGGCTGTTTAAAACCTGTGTGATCATCGGGTGCGTCAGCTTTTTCGGCTTTCTGTGGGGCAGCATTCTGCTGTCCAAGTGGGCGGTGCGTCCGGTGGAGCGGGCCTGGAAGGGGCAGCGGCAGTTTGTGGCCGACGCCTCCCACGAGCTCAAGACGCCCCTGACCGTGATCATGACCAACGCCCAGATGCTTCAGGACGGGGAGACCGGCGGAGCCGACCAGCGGCGGTTTTTGTCCAGTATCCTCACCATGTCCCGGCAGATGAAGGAGCTCATCGAGCAGATGCTGGAGCTGGCCCGGGGGGACCACGGGGAGACGAAGGGGGTGTTCCAGCCGGTGGAGCTGAGCGGACTGGTGGAGGACACCCTGCTGCCCTTTGAGCCCATCTTTTTTGAGGCGGGCCTCACCCTGGACAGCCAGGTGGAGGAACAGATCACCGTCTCGGGGGACTCTCCTCAGCTGGGCCGGGTGCTGGAGGCCCTGCTGGACAACGCCCGGAAGTATGCCAGACCGGGCGGCAGGGTGTGGGTGCGCCTGGAGCGGCGGGGCAGAGGCCGCTGTCTGCTGACGGTGGCCGATCAGGGAGAGCCCATCCCGCCGGATACCCTGGAGCACCTGTTTGAGCGGTTTTACCGGGCCGATCCGGCCCGCAGCCGGACGGGCAGCTTCGGACTGGGGCTGTCCATTGCCCAGAGCGTGGTGACCCGTCACCGGGGAAAGATCTGGGCGGAAAGCCGGGGGGGAATCAATTCCTTTTTTGTGGAACTGCCCTGTATGTAAAAGGGAGCGGCCTGCGGGCCGCTCCCTTTTTTGTCTAATTCAGGGTCCTTTCAGCACCGTTTCAGCATGGCCCGCTATAATGGCTCCGATACCAGCGCCGGCTGCTGCCGTGCGCGGCAAGGAGGTCCAATATGATAACCGTGGAACATCTGACCAAATGTTATGGGGATTTCCTGGCGGTGGACGATCTGTCCTTTGAGATCGACGAGGGCCATGTATAAGCATCCAGTTCTACCGCTATGACGGCGCCTACTGCCTGGCCGTGGTGGACGGCCAGCCCACCGCCCTGGTGACCAGAAGCCAGGTGGTGGACCTGCAGGAGGCAGTGTATGCCGTGGTGCTGGGAGAAAGCTGACCCTGTAAGAAAACTGAAAGAAATGTTCGGAAACTTGTAGGGTGCGGGAAAGAAAAAGCAAAAACATCAAACGCCTTGCTTTGGTACCATATCGGTATCAAAGCAAGGCGTTTTTTGCCTGTTGGGAGGAATCTGCAATGAAAACCATTCTGGTACTTTTCGGCGGCTGCTCCACGGAGTATGCCGTCTCGCTCCAATCGGCCTATGCCGTGGTGAGCCATATGGACCGGGAGGCCTATACGCCTCTGCTGGTGGGTATTACCCGGTCGGGACAGTGGCTGTACTACACCGGCCCTCTGGACCGGATGGAGGCCGACACCTGGCAGCAGGAAAACTGTACCCCCTGCACCCTCTCCCTGGACCGGGGCCGGGGAGCGCTTCTGCTGCTGGACGGTACCGAAACGCGGCTTCATTTTGACGGGGCCTTCCCGGTGCTCCACGGGAAAAACGGGGAGGACGGCACCCTCCAGGGTCTGTTGGAATTGGCGGGGGTGCCGGTGATCGGCTGCGGCACCCTGGCCAGCGCCCTGTGTATGGACAAGGACCGGGCCCATAAGCTGGCCGCCCTGGCGGGGGTGAAGGTCCCCCGAGGGACGGTGGTGGATCGGAGCTGGCGGGAGGCCGACCTCCAGAGCGCGGCCCAGGACTTGGGCTATCCCCTGTTCGTCAAGCCGGTGCGGGCCGGTTCCTCCTTCGGCATCACCCGGGTGACCGGGCCGGAGGCCCTGGTGGAGGCGGTAAAGGAGGCCCTGAAGCACGACCGGGAGGCCCTGTTGGAGGAGGCGGTGCCCGACTTTGAAGTGGGGTGCGCCGTGCTGGGCAACGAGGAACTTACGGTGGGGCTGGTGGATGAGATCCAGCTGTCCCAGGGCTTCTTTGACTATGAGGAGAAGTACACCCTCAAGACCTCCGCCATCCACTGTCCCGCCCGCATCAGGCCGGAGCAGGCGGCCGCCATCCAAGCGGCGGCCAGGACCATCTATCGGGCCCTGGACTGCCGGGTGTTTGCCCGGGTGGACCTGTTCCTCACCCCGGAGGGGGAGATCTACTTCAACGAGGTCAACACCATCCCCGGCTTTACCGCCCACAGCCGCTACCCCAATATGATGAAGGGGATCGGCCTGGACTTTTCCGCCCTGGTGAGCCGCCTCATCGCCCTGGGGCTGGAGCCGTGAGAGGGGAGGGGACGGTCCGGGACCTGACCTGTACCGGACCGCTGATTTTGGTCAACGCCGCCCACCCTCTGAGGGTCCCGGCTGATCCGGAATTGGTGGAACTGGAGGGCGGGGTGCAGCTGGAGCGGCGGGCGGCTGCGGCTCTGAGAGCCTGTCTCCGGACGGTGGGGGGGACGGCGGGCATCCTCCCTGTGTCCGGCTGGCGCAGCCGGCCGGAGCAGCAGGCCATCTGGGACGACACCCTGGCCAAAGAGGGGCTGGCTTTCACCCAAAGCTATGTGGCCATGCCCGATTGCAGCGAGCACCAGACCGGTCTGGCCATCGACCTGGGCCGGCGGCAAGAGAACGTGGACTTCATCCGCCCCTACTTTCCCGACCAGGGAGTGTGCCGGGCCTTCCGGCTGGCAGCCCCCCGGTACGGCTTCGTGCTGCGCTATCCCGCCGGGCGGGAAACCGTCACAGGCATCGCCCATGAGCCCTGGCACTTCCGCTATGTGGGGCCGGTCCACGGGGAGATTATGGCCCGGCTGGACCTGACCCTGGAGGAGTATCTGGAGGAGCTGCGGAACTATCCAGCCGGTGGGGCTCCCTTCCGCTTTGCCGCGGCGGAGTGGGAGTGCGCCGTCACCTACCTCCCCGGCGGGGTGGGGGAGCCCTTCCGGCTGGCGGGCCAGCAGGGGCTGCTGTGCTCCGGTGACAACTGCGGGGGCGTGGTGGCCGCCTCCTGGCGGAGCACAGGGGGGTGAGGACATGGGAAAGGACAGGCTGGTTGCCCGGTCCAGAGGGGATGGACTGGGCTGGTTCTGGCGGCTGTACCGGCTGCGTCGGAACACAAAGCACCGGCTGGTGCGGAGCCTGTGTACCTACCTGATGTGCCGCAGCGCCCACCGCCACGGGGGCTATGTGGGGCCGGGTGCGGAGTTTGAGTCCCCGCCGGTCCTCCCCCACGGCCTCCACGGGGTATTTATTTCCCGCTACGCGGTGGTGGGGGCAAGGTGCAAAATCTATCAGAATGTGACCATCGGCGAGGTGGACGGAAAGGCCCCGACGATCGGCCCGGACTGCCTCATCGGCGCCGGGGCGGTGCTGGTGGGAGACATCCGGGTGGGGCGGAATGTCCGCATCGGCGCGGGGGCGGTGGTCTGTCGGGACATCCCCGACGGCAGCACCGTGGTGGCCCCGCCGCCCCGGATCTTGGAAAGGAAGCAGAGGGTATGAAGTACGAGGAAGCGCGCACCGCCCGGGCCTGGCGGGAGGTGGACCTGGAGGCTGTGGTCCACAACGCCGCCTGGCTCCAGGGGCGGATGGGCCCCGGCTGCCGGCTGATGGCGGTGGTCAAGGCGGACGCCTACGGCCACGGGGCCGGGCCGGTGGCCCGATGCCTGGAGGAGCAGGGGGTAAAGGCCTTCGCGGTGGCCTGCCTGTCGGAGGGGATTGCCCTGCGGCGGCAGGGAGTGAGGGGCCTCATCCTCATCCTGGGCTATACCCCGCCGGAGGAGGCGGCGGAGCTGGTCCGGTGGGGGCTGACCCAGTGCGTGGCCGACGAGGCCCACGGCAGAGCCCTGTCGGCGGCGGGGGTGCCTCTGGAGGTCCACCTGGCCCTGGATACCGGGATGCACCGGCTGGGCATCCCGGCGGAGGACCATGAGGCCATCGCCCGCACCCGGGCTCTGCCCAACCTCAAGTTCACCGGCACCTTTTCCCACCTGTGCGTGTCGGACAGCGCCAGCCCGGAGGACCAGGCTTTCACCCAGGTCCAGCTGGGCCGATTCTACGGGGCGGTGGCCCGGATGGCTGCCGCCGGTCTGGACCCGGGGGCCGTCCACATCCAGGCCAGCTACGGCATCCTGAATTTGCCGCACCAGCCCTGCGCCTGGGCCCGGGCGGGCATTGCCCTGTACGGCGTGTACAGCCGGGAGGAGGACCGGACAAATTCCGCCGCCCTGCGTCCTGCCCTGTCCCTGCGGGCCCGGGTGGCCGCCCTGCGCACCGTGCCCGCCGGGGAGGGGGCCGGGTACGGCCTGGCCTTCCGGGCCAGGGGGGATACCAAGCTGGCGGTGGTCACCGTGGGCTACGCCGACGGCCTGCCCCGGATGCTGGCTCAGGCGGGCGGGGAAGTGCTGGTCCGGGGGGTGCGCTGCCCCATGGCGGGGCGGATGTGCATGGACCAGCTGCTGGCGGACGTGACCGGCGTACCCCAGACCGCTCCCGGCGACGTGGTTACCCTCATTGGCCGGGACGGCGGAGAGAAGATCCGGGCGGAGGAGGTGGCCGCCCGGTGCGGCACCATCACCAACGAACTGCTCTCCCGGCTGGGAAACCGCCTGCCCATCCGGTATTGTCCATAAAAAATACCCTCTGCCCAGGGCAGAGGGTATTTTTGCGGTTACAGGAAGAACTCCGGCTGACGGGGGACGCCTGCCTTTTCCGTCAGCATGGCGGTGGTGGCCTGGAGGGCAGGGGCGGGGATGGTCCGGGCCCCACGGGGGCAGAGGGAGACGCAGCGCATACAGGTGATGCACCGCTCCGGGTCGGTCTCCTTGGGGCTTCCCGCCGGAATGGCGCCCACCGGGCAGCGGGAGGCGCACAGGCCGCAGGAGATGCAGCTCTCCCCGGCGGCGGGGTGGAAGGGGACCCCCTTCCAGTCCTTGTAAGGGGTGTTCCCCGGCACAGTTACCGGGGCAAGGGGATCGGGTCCGGCCAGCTTGTCCAGCACCGCCCGGCCGAAGCTGGCGGCGGCTTCCAGATCGGCCTGATCCGGACGGCCCTGGGCAATGGTGGGGGCGATGGAGTGCTGGGCCACAAAGGCCGCCGCTCCGATCACCTGAAAGCCGCCCGCCTTCAGGGCGTCGGACAGCTCCAGCAGGGCGTCCTCATAGTCCCGGTTGCCGTACACCGCCATGGCGACCGCGGGGCCGCTGCCGCTGAGGGCGGCCAGCCGCTCCAGGGCCACGGCGGGAATACGCCCGCCGAACACCGGCGCGGCGGCCAGCAGCACGGTGTTGCCAGCCACCGGCGTGGACGGCGCGGGGACGGACAGATCCACCACATGGCCCTGGCCTCCGGTAATGGCCTTGGCGATGGCGGCGGTGCCGCCGGTGGGGCTGAACACGGCAGAAATCCAATGAAGGTCATTCATGATGGGACTCCTCCTCTTTTTTCGCAATAAACTCCTGGGAGAATTTAGCCAGCATATCTTTGGGCGGCACCGAGTCCTCCCGGCTGAGCAGGAACTTCTTGATAATGAAGATCAGGGCCACTGCCGCCACCCCCAGCAGGGTATCCATGGAACTGGAGTGGCTCACCACCAGCTGGCGGGCGATGGCAAAGAGCAGCACGTCGGTGACCGCCCGGGGGGTGTGGAGAATGAGCATCTTCACAAACTCCAGGCATACCACGATGTTCATGGTATTGGCCAAAAACTCGTCCAGGCTGAATTGCCCCAGGGCCAGATAGTTTAGGGAATCCATTCCCGTCAGAACCATCTGCACCACTGTAATCACCAAAATAAACAGGGCAATGACCAGTTCCAGGATCCAGGCGGTTTTCAGAAGGAATTTTATGACGGTTCCTTTCATGGAGGACGCTCCTTTCCGGTGTGCCTTCTGTACAAATTATAACGGATGGGCCATGCGCCGTCAACGCCGGGAGGTATAGGGTGGAAAAATTCGGGTATCCTATCAAAATGAGATTGACTTGCCGGTCAAACTGTGCTATGATGGCCGCAGTTGAAAAGGGAGTAGTTTAAAGTCACACTGCCAACAATCACGGCTGTCACCAGCCTGGCTGTGTGCACCCCATGGGTAACAAGACTTTTCGACAACTGCCGTGCTATGCCCGGCGGTTGGCGGAGGGTCTTTTTTTATTTGCTCTTCGCCGAAAGTAAACTGTAAGGGAATGAAAGGTATGACAGAGGCTTATTACCGGAAAACCACCCAGCAGGCGCTGGAGGCCCAGCAAGCCGGGATGTCCGGCCTCAGCGATCAGGAGGCCGGACGCCGGCGGGAGCAGTACGGCCCCAACAAGCTGTCCGAAGGGAAAAAGAAGAGCGCCATCCAGGTCTTTGCCGAGCAATTCAAGGACCTGCTGGTCATCATCCTCATCATCGCGGCTATCATCTCCGCGGTGTCGGAGAATGTGGAGAGCACCATCGTCATCTTTGCCGTGCTCATCCTCAACGCCATTCTGGGCACCGTCCAGTATCTGAAGGCGGAAAAATCACTGGAGAGCCTGAAGGCCATGTCCTCCCCCACCGCCAAGGTACTGCGGGGAGGCGTGCGGGTGGAGATCCCCTCCGCCGACGTGGTGCCCGGCGACATCGTGCTGCTGGAGGCCGGCGACATGGTGGTGGCCGACGGCCGTGTGCTGGAAAACTTCTCCCTCAAGGTCAATGAGTCCTCCCTCACCGGCGAGAGCGAGGGCGTGGATAAGACCGCCGACGTGATCGAAGCCGACCAGGTGGCCCTGGGCGACCAGAAGAACATGGTGTTCTCCGGCTCCCTGGTGACCTATGGCCGTGCCACCGTGCTGGTTACCGGCACCGGCATGAATACCGAGCTGGGCAAGATCGCCGCCCTGATGAACCAGACCCAGCAGCGCAAGACCCCCCTGCAGCAGAGCCTGGACAACTTTTCCGCCAAGCTGGCCATCGTCATTATGGCCATCTGCGTCGTGGTGTTTGCCCTGTCCATCTTCCGTACCGGCATGGGGGTGCTGGACTCCCTCATGTTTGCCGTGGCCCTGGCGGTGGCCGCCATCCCCGAGGCTCTCAGCTCCATCGTTACCATCGTGCTGGCCATGGGCACCCAGAAGATGGCCAAGCAGAACGCCATCATTAAAGACCTGAAGGCGGTGGAGAGCCTGGGCTCGGTCTCCGTCATCTGCTCGGATAAGACGGGCACTCTGACCCAGAATAAGATGACTCCCCAGAAGGTGTATGCCGACGGCTCCCTGCTGGAGGGAGAGGATCTGGAGCTGGTCAACGACGTGCAGCGGCTGCTCCTCAAGGCAGCCCTGCTGGCCAGCGACGCTACCAACAACGCCGAGACCGGCACCTCCATCGGCGACCCCACCGAGGTAGCCCTGGTGATGCTGGGCGAGAAGTTCGGCATCGACGAGGAGGTTTACCGGTCCCAGCATCCCCGTCTGGGCGAGCTGGCCTTTGACTCCGACCGTAAGCTGATGAGCACCCTCCACGACATCGACGGGACGCCCACCATGTTCACCAAGGGCGCTATCGACGTATTGCTGGACCGGTCCAAGTGGCTCCTCACCCGGCAGGGCAGAGTGGAGATGACCCCCGAGCGCAAGGAGGAGATTGCCCGGGTCAATATGGAGCTGTCCATGGAAGGCCTGCGGGTGCTGGCCTTTGCCTACCGGGAGGTGGACGCGGTCCGGCCCCTCACCCTGGAGGACGAGAAGGACTTTACCTTCATCGGCCTCATCTCCATGATTGACCCGCCCCGGCCCGAGGCCATCCAGGCGGTGGCCGACGCCAAGCGGGGCGGCATCCGCACCATCATGATCACCGGCGACCACAAGGTTACCGCCTCCGCCATCGCCCGCCAGCTGGGCATCTTCCAGGACGGGGATGAGGCGGTGTCCGGACTGGAGCTGGACCAGATGAGCGACGCCGATCTGGATGAGCGGCTGGCCAAGATCTCGGTCTATGCCCGGGTTTCCCCCGAGCATAAGATCCGCATCGTCAACGCCTGGCAGCGCCGGGGCAACATCGTGTCCATGACCGGCGACGGCGTCAACGACGCCCCCGCCCTGAAGAAGGCGGACATCGGTGTGGCCATGGGCATCACCGGCACCGAGGTGTCCAAGGACGCCGCCTCCATGATCCTGGCTGACGATAACTTCGCCACCATTGTCCGGGCGGTGGTCAACGGCCGCAGCGTGTACACCAACATCAAAAACGCCATCCAGTTCCTGCTCAGCGGCAACACCGCCGGCATCTTCTGTGTGCTGTACGCCTCCCTGATGGGGCTGCCGGTGCCCTTCCAGCCGGTGCATCTGCTGTTTATCAACCTGCTCACCGACTCTCTGCCTGCCATCGCCATCGGCATGGAGCCCGCCCGGAAGGGTCTGCTGGACCAGAAGCCCAGAGATCCCAAGGAGCCCATCCTCAACAAGCCCCTGCTCTCCCGCATCGGCGGACAGGGCCTGCTCATCGCCATTGTCACCATGATCGCCTTCTACCTGGGCTACCAGAACGGGGACGCGGCGCTGGCTTCCACCATGGCCTTCTCCACCCTCACCCTGGCCCGGCTGTTCCACGGCTTCAACTGCCGGGGCGCCGAGTCCATCTTCCGGCTGAAGTTTGGCACCAACAAGGCCTCCATCGCCGCCTTCTTTGCCGGCGTGGTGCTGCTGATGCTGGTGCTCTTTACCCCCGGCCTGACCAGCCTCTTTATGGTCGCTTCCTCTTTTGGCCTGATGAATCTGGGCGAGATCGTGATCCTGGCCTTCCTGCCTACTCTGGTGATCCAGATTGTCAAGGTCATTGCCGGCCTGAAAAAGGGCAGGGACTAATTGCAAAAAAGACGCGCCCGCAGGGCGCGCCTTTTTCACGCATAAAACCGGGGCGCGGTGGAAACACCGCGCCCCTTACAGGATCGGAGTTCGTTTGATTCCACTCCTTTCGCCTTTCGCCAGAGGGTGAGCTCACCCGGCACCGGCTTAAAAGGAGATGCAAGAACCAGCGGTCATCCGGTCCAACATCAGTATGCCCCGATGGCGGCCTGAAATACAGGAAAAAAACGGTATAGAACCGGACATAATTGCCCAAACTGGACATAGGATAAAACCGGAAAGCCCGGAGCAAGGAGGAGGATCGTATGCCGGAAGCCACCAAGCGCTTCAGCCTGCGCCGACGGGAGAGCGAGCGGGAGGGGACCCGCCGGGTCCTGCTGGAGGGACTGAGCCAGACCAGGGCCCTCATTGCCCAGGCCTATCAGGGCTTCAACGACGCCTGTGACCCGGATCTCATCGAATCCTATGTCTTTGAGATCAACGCCCTTCAGTCCCGGTACACCTACCTGCTGCGCCAGGTCAAGGAACTGGAGGGCGGGCAGACCGTCCGCACCGGATAAGAGGGGCCCGCCCCGCCGCCAAGGTTCTGGCACACAGAAAGGAGGTGGCGGCGGTGGAACCGCTGCTCAACGCCCTGCCATGGGTGGCGGGAGGACTGTTTCTGGTGCTGCTGCTGGCAGTGCTGCGTAAGCCCCTGAGCTGGCTGGGCCGTCTGGCGGCCCGGACAGGGGTGGGGCTGGGAGCGCTGTGGGTTTTGCGCTGGGCTGGGGGCATTCTGGGCCTCCAGCTGGGGGTCAACCTGACCAACGCCCTGGTGCTGGGCCTGCTGGGGCTGCCCGGATTCGGCCTGCTGGCGGCCCTGGAGTGGATGCTGGCTGTGTAAGAAAAGGACGCCGCCCGGAGGTGCGGCGTCCTTTTTGTAAAATTATTTATAATTGGGTCCTTTGGTGTTCATAGTTTTTTAAAATCCGTATCGTAAAATAAATAATACTCGATTATAAGGAGTGGACCCACTTGAAAAGACGACTTGCGGCGCTGACCTGCGCCCTGACTTTATGCGCCGGCCTGGCGCTGCCCGCCTCCGCGGCGAATTTTACCGACGTGCCCGCCGGAGCCTGGTATGAATCGGCGGTGAAGGAGTCGGTGGAACAGGGGTGGATGACCGGTGTGTCCGATACCCTGTTTTCTCCCAACGCCACGGTGACCCGTTCCACCGTAGCCATGGTGCTGTGGCGGATGGAGGGGGAGCCCACCCCGGTGTGGCGGGGCCATTTCCCCGATGTGCAGATCAACAGCTGGTACGGCATTGCCGCCGACTGGGCCTGTGAGGCCCGCATCATCAACGGCACCGACAAGGGCACCTTCAGCGACGGCGTGGTCACCCGGCAGGAGCTGGCGGTGATGCTCAGCCGCTATGACACATATAAGGGCCGTACGATGGCGGAGGGCGCCCTGAACCTCTACAGCGACGCCAACCAGGTGGCCTCCTGGGCCAAGGAGGGTATGTCCCATGCCATCGGTATGGGCTGGATGGAGGGAGACGGCGGCAAGCTCTCCCCCAAGAGCACCACCACCCGGGCCCAGCTGGCGGTGATTTTACAGCGGATGAATACCCAGGCCATGGGCTGACCGGCCCCTTACGGCACGGGCAAGAGAAAGGAGAACGCCCAATATGGAGCAAAGCAGTCTGTTCATATCCTATCTGCGGGTGACCCAGCATATGTCCCAGCAGTTTCGCAGCCACTTCGGCCGGATGGATCTGACCTTTCCCCAGGCCATGGTACTTACCGTACTGGGTGAGGACGGGCCGGTGCCCATCAGCACCCTGGCCGAGCGGACCGGCAGTGCCAACAGCACGGTGTCCGGCATTGTGGACCGGCTGGAGAAGCTGGGGCTGGCCAAGCGCCAGCGCAGCGAGACCGACCGCCGGGTGATCTACGTCAGCGCCACCGAGAAGTACGCCGCCCTGCGGGACAAGGCGGTCACCGATGTGAACAGCTACTTTACCGCCCTGATGGGGAATATGCCGGAGGAGGACCGGAAGCTGGTGGCTGCCGCCCTCCAGAAGCTGGACGAGGCGTTGAGCCAGGTGGAGGAAAAGGGAAAGTGATCCCTGATCTGAGAGGAAAGAGTGAGGTGTCCTGCCGTGAGGCGGAATGGTTATGAATCCTACCATGGGCGCAGCCGGGGACGTAATGCGCTGAAAGTGCTCATCGGCGTACTGCTGGTGCTGCTGGTGCTGTCGGTGGCGGCGCTCTTTTTCCTGGAGCCGTATATTCACTACTCGGCCGATGGAGTCCGGGTGGAGCTGCCCTTCTTCGGCGGCGGTGAGACGGAGACCGAGCCTGACCCGCCGGCCGGCACCGTTCCCATTCAGATCACCACACCGGAGCCCACCCCGCCCCCCACGCCGGAGCCGGAGGTGGATTTCCGGGGCGTGCAGCTGCCTGCCGCCGCCCTTACCGACGGTACTGCCCAGACCCAGCTGGAGGCTAACCGCGGCACCGCCGCCATCTTCTCCATGAAGGAGGCGGACGGCACCCTGGGTTATCAGTCCCAGACCACTTTGGGCACCTCCTCCGATCAGGAGGGCATCAATGAGGCTATCCAGACCCTCAACGGAGGGGAGCTGTACACCGTGGCCCGGATCTCCTGTTTCCGGGACAACGCCCTGCCCTGGAACGACCGGGCCCTGGGCATCCACAGCAATTCGGGCAACTGGCGGGACGACGAGAGCGTCCGCTGGAGCAGCCCGGCAGTGGAATCGGTGCGGACCTATGTGGCTCAGGTATGCGGCGAACTGGCCGGGCTGGGCTTTGACGAGCTGCTGCTGGACAACTGCGGCTACCCCACCCGGGGCACCGTCAGCTATATCAAGAGCGACAGCAACTACGATCCCAACACTCTGACCCAGACTATGGAGGCCTTCTTCCAGACGCTGGACCAGACGTTGGCCCAATATCCTGATATAAAGGTATCGGTGGTGACCAGCCTGACGGTGCTGGGCGGCGGCTCCGACGGCAGCGGCCTCACCCTGGACCTGCTCAAGCAGTATGCCGACCGGGTCTATGTCCAGGTGCCCGAGGGAGAGACGGTCCCCGCCGTCGAGGGGCTGGAGATCGTGCCCATTGTGACCCAGAGGACGGATACCGGCAGCTGGGCCCTGCTGAGCTGACAAAAAAGCTGCAAAAAAGTTGAAAAATGCTTGACTTTTAAAGATCACATTGATATACTACTAGAGCCGCTTTGAATGGGAACCCAAGTGACCGACGTGACTGATGTGACGTCACGCTTCGGCCCTCCCCCGACAGCGAGCCCGTAATGAAGGAGTTGAAAACGTAATGCACGCAATCATCGAGACCGGCGGTAAGCAGTATAAGGTGGCTGAGGGCGATACCCTCTTCATCGAGAAGCTGCCCAACGAGGCTGGCGACAACGTGACCTTTGACAAGGTTCTGGCTGTCATCGACGGCGAGAAGATCACCGTGGGCACTCCCGTGGTGGAGGGCGCCAAGGTGGCCGCTTCCGTGGTGAAGAACGGCAAGGGCAAGAAGATCCTGGTCTTCAAGTACAAGCCCAAGAAGGGTTACCGCAAGCGTCAGGGCCATCGTCAGCCCTACACCAAGGTGACCATCGGCGCCATCTCCCTGTAAGATGACTACCGTCTCTTTTCACATGGAGGGGGACCGCATCGTGGGCTTCACTGTGAAGGGCCACAGCGGTTACGCCGAGGCGGGGAGCGACATCGTCTGCGCCGCCGTCACCAGCGCCGTCCGCCTGACCGAGTGCGCCGTCAACGACGTGCTGGGCCTGGGGGCGACCGTAAAGGTGAAGGAGCATGACGTATCCATCTCCCTGCGTATCCCCGGCGGGCTGAGCCAGACCAGCGAGAGCACCTGTCAGACCCTTCTGACCGCCCTCATGGTCCACTTTACCAGCCTGCACGAGGAGTATCCCGAAAATATTCTCGTACTGGAGGAGGATTGACCTCTCCGTACGGCGACTTTTTAACACACAAGTTTGGAGGTGTGACACCATGCTGAACATCGGTCTTCAGTTCTTCGCCCATAAAAAGGGCGTGGGCTCCACCCGTAACGGCCGCGATTCCGAGGCCAAGCGTCTGGGCGTGAAGCGGGGCGACGGTCAGTTCGTTCTGGCCGGCAACATCCTGGTCCGCCAGCGGGGCACCCATATCCATCCCGGCGTCAACGTGGGCAAGGGCAGCGACGACACCCTGTTCGCCCTCAAGAGCGGCCGCGTGAAGTTTGAGCGCCTGGGCAAGGACCGCAAGCAGGTCTCTATCGTGGAGATCGCCCAGTAATTGCCCGCAATATGGGTACACTAAGCCCCGGACGGACTCCCGTTCCGGGGCTTTTTCTATCGCCTTCCCCTGGGGGAAGGTGACTGGCCGTAAGGCCAGACGGATGAGGGGAACGGCCGGGCGACCACAAGGGTCGCCCCTACGAGACAAATCACCCCTTGGCAAGGAGGTTTTTATGGCAGCACCCTTTGTAGATACCGCCCGCATCACCGTTAAGGCGGGCAACGGCGGCAACGGCGCGGTGGCCTTCCACCGGGAGAAGTACGTGGCCGCCGGCGGCCCCGACGGCGGCGACGGCGGCCGGGGGGGCAATGTGATCCTGGAGATCAACCCCCATATGTCCACACTGATGGACTTCCGCTACAAGCGCAAGTATGTGGCGGGCAACGGCATGGACGGCCAGGGCAAGCGCTGCTCCGGCAAGGACGGGGAGGACCTGGTCATCAAGGTGCCCCGGGGCACCGTGGTCCGGGATGCCGAGACCAATGAGATCATCTGCGATATGTCGGAGACCGACCGCTTCGTGCTGGCCAAGGGCGGCAACGGCGGCTGGGGCAACAAGCACTTTGCCACCCCCACCCGTCAGGTGCCCCGCTTCGCCAAGGCGGGCCTGCCCGGTCAGGACCGGCAGGTCATCCTGGAACTGAAGCTGCTGGCCGACGTGGGCCTGGTGGGCTTCCCCAACGTGGGCAAGTCCACCCTCCTCTCCGTGGTGTCCAAGGCCCGGCCCAAGATCGCCAACTACCACTTTACCACCCTCTTCCCCAACCTGGGCGTGGTCTATGTGGACGAGGGCGTGTCCTTCGTGCTTGCCGACATCCCCGGCATCATTGAGGGCGCCTCCGACGGCGCCGGTTTGGGCCACGACTTTTTGCGGCACATCGACCGCTGCCGGCTGCTCATCCATGTGGTGGACGTGTCCGGCTGCGAGGGCCGTGATCCGGTGGAGGACTTCAAGGCCATCCAGGAGGAGTTGAAACAGTACGGCCCCGATCTGGCCTCCCGGCCCATGATCGTGGCGGGCAACAAGGTGGATATCGCCAACCACCGCACCGGTCTGGAGGCCCTGAAGGCCTATGTGGAGGGGCTGGGTATGCCCTTCTATGAGATCTCCGCCGCCGCCCAGCTGGGCACCCGGGAGCTGATGTTTGCCGCCGCCCGGGAGCTGGAGCACCTGCCCCCCATCACGGTGTACGAGCCCACCTATGTGGAGCGGCCCCCAGAGGTGGATACCTCCGAGCCCCTCAACATCATCCACGAGGACGACACCTGGATCGTGGAGGGCCCCTGGCTCCAGCGGCTCATGGCCAACGTCAACTTCGGCGACTACGAGTCCCGCAACTGGTTCGACAAGATGCTCCGTCAGTCCGGCCTCTTCGACCGGCTGGAGGAGATGGGCATCCACGACGGGGATATCGTGTCCCTGTACAACCTGGAATTCGAGTACCAGCGGTAAACAAACAGGGCCTGCCATATGGCGGGCCCTGCTTTTGTTTTACTGGGAGACCGGGATGGCTACATCCCCCACGGTGACGGAGGCCACTTCATCCAGAGGGCGGATGGTGTCAAAGATCAGACCCATGGTGCATTTGGCCTTGCCGTTACCCGAGCCGACGCTGGTGTTGGCGCTCTTGATCTCCAGGGTGGAGCCGTCGGTGTAGGTGAGGGTCACAGGCAGATCCCGGAAGGGGGCGTAGGGGTCGTTTGCCTTATCGGTCTGACCGGTTTCCCGCTCCGCCTCCGGTATTTCCTGGTGGACAGTGTACTCCACCATGATGGACAGGGGGGAGAGGGTAATGCTGTCCAGGGTGGCGTCCATGCCGCTCACCTGGATCGCCTGCCCGGCGGGGAGGGCGATGGAGGAGTCCTCAAAGTCCATGGTAAAGTCCAGGGTCCAGGGTCCCTCCGCCAGCAGGGTTTTGTTGGCATAGCTGTCGGTGGTGTCATAGAGACCCCGGAAGGTGGTGCTTACCTTGCCCGAGCGGATGGGGGTGTCGGAGGTCCAAAAGGCCACAAACTGGATGGCGTTGTCGGTAGGGTCGGCGTCGTAGAAGTGGGAGAAACCTCCGCCGCCTCCGGAGGACAGGGAGTCCAGGGGGCCGGTGGGCCGCAGGTCATACTCCTCAAAGGAGAGGGGAAGGCGGCCCTCATATTCCTCGCTGCCATCCAGCGTCGCCTGGGTTACCAAGGGCTGCCCGTCCTCCCGGGAGATGGAGTAGACAATGGCGTAGGAATGGGTGTCCCCCACAATGGCGTCGGCGGTGATGGTGATGCCGTCAGCGGTGACCGAGGCGCCGATGGGGTAGCCGATCTGGTCGATGACCTCGGTCTGGGTAGCAGGACCGAAGAGGGCGGAGAAGCGCTCCCCTACCTCTCCCAGCACGCCGGTGGCGCCCGCCATCCCCACGCTGAGGACCAGGGCGGCAGCCACCCCCACTACCGCCACCCGACGGAAGCTGTGGGGGCGCCGGGGGGAAGTCTGAGCGGATTCCATCAGCCGGTCCACCATATGGGCCTTTTGCTCCGGGGTAAAACGGAGCTCGTCCATGGTATCTTTATACTGCTTCATGTCAGTTCCTCCTGTTCCAGATAGGTCCGCAGCTTCTGCCGCCCCCGGTCCAGCCGGGTGAAAACGGTGGCCGGCTTTTCTCCCAGCAGGGCGGCGATCTCCCTGGCGGAGTAGCCCTCGTAGTAGTAGAGGTAGATGACCGTGCGGTATTTGGGGGGCAGCAGATCCAGAGCCGCCAGCAGGGTGCCCTCCTCAGGCTGGGGGGCAGGCACGCGCTCCGCCGCGTCCAGGGTCACCGTGGTGCGCCGCCAACGGCTTTTCAGGTGGTCCTTGCACAGGTTGACGGTCATGCGGATGAGGAAGGCCCGCTCATGCTCGTCGTTGTCAAAGGCCCGGGGGGCCTGGAGCAGCTTGAGAAAGACGGTCTGGCAGATGTCCTGGGCGTCGGCGGTGCTGCCCAGATAGGTGTAGCTCAGCCGGAGGATCAGGTCGGAGTAGGTTTCCACCAGCCGCTGGGCCTCCGCCCGGTCCGGTATGGGTGGCATGGCTGTCACGTCCTTTCCGTGGGATTGAAAAGCGCTTTCACCCACAATACGATTGAGGAACGCCGGATTCTTCATCTTTGCAAAAAAATGCGGAAGCTGATCGCTTCCGCATTTTCAGGACAGAACGAAGTGCCAGTACACCCACCCGCCCAGGGCGACCTGGGCCACGAGGATGGCGGGCAGGCCCCACTTGAAGTACCAGTGGCGGGTCTTGTGGCGGAAGGCGTACATACCCAGGATGGCCCCGGGGGAGCCCCCCACCAGGGCGATGAGGAAAAAGGTCTTTTCCGGCACCCGCCAGCGGTGCTTTTTGGCCTTCCGCTTGTCCACACCCATGAGGACAAAGTCCACCACACTCCAGCACAGGGCCCACAGGGCGATCCATTTCAGCATGAGGCGAACTCCTTCCCGGCCCCCAGGGCGGACACAAAGCCGCCCCGGGTCTTGGTGGTGTCATACCACAGGTGCAGGTCCATGGTGAAGGCCTCGCCGTTGTCCACAATGGAGGCGGTATCGCCGTCCAGACCGATGAGGGTCACCCAGTGCCACCGGTGGAGCTGCTTGATCTTGCCGTTGTCCAGGTTGAGGAAGGCCACCGGACAGTCGGCCTCCAGACTGGCGGCCACAAAGGAGCGCACCTGTTCCCAGGGGGGACGCTTGGTGCGGGGGGTGGGGAAGGCAAAGAGGGAGGGGGCCAGAGGTACCCCCACGGCTTTGCCGTAGTCCGTCATGCCCTCCACCATGTACTCCGGCCGGTTGAGGCCGTGGCTCCGGGGGGTGATATACTCCCACACCCGACACATATGCTCCAAAAAGCCCGCCCGGTCTTTCCCCATTTTGGCTCGCAATGGGGAAAACTCGGGCCGCTGCTGGGCAAGATAGTGGAAGATGAGGGCGGCGGTGTTGGGGCCGCACCCCGCCCGCTGCTGCCAGAGATCGGGGAACCAGTCCTGATCCGCCCCGTGGGTCACGGTGCCGTCGGGGCCGGTCAGATCCAGCCGCTCCGGGTGAAGAATGAATGTGGGCATCCGCCCACCCCCTTTTTGTAATGGTTATGACCAGTATAGCATTCCTGTCAAGGCGGCGGCAGTTGCCAGGGGAGAAAAACTGTGTTATCCTGTAGAGAACAACAGGAGGAAGGATATGATCAAGACCGAACTGCTGAATAAGCTGGCCCGGGACGGGGAGGAGCGGCTGCTGCTGGCCCGGGCTATGGATAAGCTGGAGCTGGCCCGTACCCGGTCGGTGCCCGGCCATACCGGCTTTTTATCCCCACAGGAGCGGGTGAGTGTGGAAAACCTGCTCAATGCCTGCGGCCATCCCCGGCACCTGTTCTACGGCGGCTTTGCGGGGGCGGAGCGGACGGTGTGCGCATTCCTCCCCGACTGGCAGGAGGAGGACGTGTGGCTGGAGAGCGACTGCCCCATCAAGGCCGTCCGCTGCACCTGGTCCAACGGTACTCTGAGCCACCGGGACTTTCTGGGCTCCATTCTGGGCCTGGGTCTGGACCGGGAGAAGATCGGGGACCTGCTGGTGGGAGACGGGGAGTGCCACATCCTGGCCCTGGAGGACGTGGCCGACTTTCTGGCCATGAATCTGGACCAGGCCGGGCGGGTGCGCCTCAAGACCACCCCCATGGAGCTGGCCGACCTGAAGCCCCCCGAGGTGAAGGTGAAGCCCATCCGGGACACCGTCAGCTCCCTGCGGCTGGACGCGGTGGCCGCCTCCGGATTTTCCCTGTCCCGGGGCAAGGCGGCCGATCTCATTGCCTCGGGCAAATTCCAGCTCAACCACCGGGAGTGCCTCAAGCCCGACCGCCCCGTGGCGGAGGGAGACGTGATGAGCTGCCGTGGGCTGGGCAAATGTGTCCTGAAAGAGGTGGGCGGCCCGTCCAAAAAGGGGCGAATTATGATTTTACTGGAGCGATATGTATAATGGATGACAAAAAGATTGCCCGTATCAACGAGCTGGCCAAGAAGGCCAAGAGCGAGGAGGGCCTGACCCCCGAAGAGATGGTGGAGCGGGACCTGCTGCGGCAGGAGTACATTGCCGCCTACCGGAACAATCTGGTGGCCCAGCTGGAGAACACCTATATTGTGGAGCCCGACGGCACCAAGCACAAGCTGGGCAAGAAGCCCTGAAAAAAACGCCTGCCAGAACGGCAGGCGTTTTTCTTTGGCTGAAAGGCCGCTCTTACTTGTCTTTGGAGAGCAGCCGTTTGTAGGTGAAGTCGATGGCGAAAGCGCCCAGGGGGGCGGTGACCAGGATGGCAATGACCGCCACGGTGAGCACAATCTGCCCGCACCCCAGGCCCATGGCCAGAGGCACGCCGCCGATGGCGGCCTGAACGGTGGCCTTGGGCAGATAGGCCAGCACCGCAAAGACCCGCTCCTTTTTGTTGAGGCGGCTGCCTGCCATGCACAGCAGCACGCCCAGGGCCCGGAAGCACAGCACCCCCAGCACCGTGGCCACGGCGGCCAGACCGGCGGCTGCGGCATAGGGCAGGTTGACCTCGGCGCCCACCAGCACGAAGAGCATGATCTCAGCGCCCACCCACAGCTTGCCGAACTTGGCGGTGAGCCGCTGGGCCACCACCAGCCGCCAGCGCCGCAGGCCCAGACCGGCCCCCAGCACCGCCAGCAGGCCGGAGAAGGGCACCCAGGCTTCCACCGCATCCTCCAGGGCCACCAGCAGGAAGGCCAGGGAGAGCAGAATGACCACCTTCACCGAGTCCCGCATATGGAACCGGGCAAAGAACTTTGCCAGCACAAAGCCGATGAGCAGGCCGAAGGCCGCACCCAGTACAATGGACACCGGCACCCCGGCCAGGGCAGCGGGGGAGAAGGAGCCCCCCTGGGCCATGCCGGTGAAGGAGGTAAAGAGGACGATGACAAACACGTCGTCCACCGAGGCCCCTGCCAGCACCATCTGGGGAATGCCCTTGGCGGTGCCGTAGCCCTCCTCCATCAGTTTGAGCATCCGGGGCACAATGACGGCGGGGGAGACCGCCCCCACCACCGCGCCCATGATGGCGGCGTCCAGGGTGCTCACCCCCAGCAGCCGGGGGGCCAGCACCACCATGCCCAGCACCTCAAAGGCGGCGGGCAGGAAGCACATGAGGATGGCGGGCCGCCCCGCCCGGCGCAGGTCGTCCACATCCAGACTCAGACCGGCCCGGGTGAGGATAATGACCAGGGCCAGCTGCCGCAGGTCGGCGGAAATCCCCAGCAGGGAGGGGGAGAGCAGATTGAGGACGCAGGGCCCCAGCAGAATGCCCGCCAGCAGCATACCCACCAGGGAGGGCAGCCGCAGCCTGGCGGCCAGGGTGCCCAGGGCCAGGCCCAGCAGCAGCACAAAGCCTAAACTTGTCAACATAACACACATCATCCCTTCCAGAGGGCACAAAAAAAGCCAATGCCCCCTGCAACAAATTGCAGAAGTCATCAGCCAAACGGCGGTTCGGGCAAATGCCCCGGGCGGACCTCATCCCCGTATTTCGGTGGCAGTATACCACAGGCTGATCCCCTTGTCAACTGTGGGAAAAGGGAGTATGATAATGCGTACAGAGCAAAACCGAACGCACAGAGGGCCAAGGCGTTCGGTTTTGCGGCGCAAGGGGCTTGTGCGATACTGCCCCAACCCCTTGCGCCGTTCGCCGGGACGTGTTTCGTTCCGGCGAACATACGCATTGTCACAATGTCGCAATTTCACAAAACAGCGAAGTACGCCGTTTTGTGAAATTGCGCGGCCCTGCCGCGCCAATCAACCGCGTTGCGGTTGATTCAGCAGACATTATGATGAAAAAACAAGACCACAGGAGGCCTTTATGATCTTCGATACCCACGCCCATTACTATGACGACGCCTTTGACGCCGACCGGGACGCCCTGCTGGCCCAGCTGCCGGACAAGGGGGTGGACCTGGTGGTGTGCCCCGGCTGTGACCTGGAGTCCTCCCGGCAGTCCATGGCCTTGGCGGAGCGCTACGACTATCTCTATTTTGCAGCCGGGTTTCATCCGGAGAACCTGGAGGGCGTGACTATGTCCCAGCTGGATGAGATCCGCTCCCTGTGCGCCCACAGGAAATGTGTGGCGGTGGGGGAGATCGGCCTGGACTACTACTGGGTCAAGACCCCTGAGGACCGGGCCAACTCCCGGGACTTCTTCGACGCCCAGCTCTCCCTGGCGGAGGAGCTGGACCTGCCCGCCATCGTCCACGACCGGGACGCCCACAAGGACTGTGTGGATATGGTCCGGGCCCATCCCAACGCTCGGGGCGTGTTCCACTGCTACGCCGGCAGCATTGAGGACGCCAAGGTGCTGGTGGACAAGGGGTGGATGCTCTCCTTCACCGGCAATATCACCTTCAAGAACGCCCGCCGGGCCCCTGAGGTGATCCGCTGGCTGCCCATGGACCGGATTATGCTGGAGACCGACGCCCCCTATATGGCCCCCGAGCCCTACCGGGGCCGCCGGTGCGACTCCTCCCTCATCCCCCTGATGGCCCAGACGGTGGCCCAGCTGAAGGGTCTGACCACCGAAGAAGTTTTACGGATTACCCTGGAGAATGGAAAACGGTTTTTCGGCCTGTGAGTAAGGAGGTATTTTTATGGAGACCATTTCCTATGAGTACGAAGGCGCCCTCTATGTGAACCTGACCAACCGGTGCGACTGCCGGTGCGTGTTCTGCCTGCGGCACAACGGCCATAAGGGCTCCATCTATGCTGACGATCTGTGGCTGGACCACGAGCCCACCCGGCAGGAGGCCCTGGACGACCTGCTGGCCCGAGACTACTCCAAGTACCGGGAGCTGGTGTTCTGCGGCTTCGGTGAGCCCATGTACCGCACCGACGACATCCTGTGGCTGGTGGACCAGCTGAAGGAGAAAGTACCCAACCTGCCTCCCATCCGCATCAATACCAACGGCCACGCCAACCTGATCCTGGGCCGGGATGTGACCCCTGAGCTGTCCGGCCGCATCGACACCGTGTCCATCTCCCTCAACGGCTCCACGGCGGAGGAGTACTGCGCCGTCACCCAGCCCAGGGACGGGGTCAAGGCCTGGGAGGCCATGCTGGACTTTGCAAAGAAAGCCAAGGCCCATGTGCCCCATGTGGTGATGACCATCGTGGACAAGGACAAGACCCCGGCGGAGATCGACCGCTGCCGGGCCATCACGGAGGAGCTGGGAGTCACCCTTCGTATCCGGGCCTATATCGAGGATTAAAAACAGCTGGGGCGCTGCAACAGCAGCGCCCCAGCTTGTTTTCCTTTACTTGACAAAGGCGGCTACCGCCTGACGGAAGGCGGCCTGATCGCCGTCGCTGCCGTGGAGGCGGACTGTCACCGGGTGAGACAGGTCCAGAGAAAACAGCCCCATGATGGACTTACCGTCCACCACATAGCGGCCGGACAGAATGTCCACCTCGCAGGGAGAGCGGGTGGCGGCGTTGACAAACTGGCGGACCTCCTCGATGGAGGCCAGAGAAACCTGGAATTCAGACATGGGGCACCTCCTGAACGAATATTATCCTTGCAATCAAACTGGAATTCCGTATAATAGGGGATATCGAAACTCTGTCCTGTTTATTATACTGACAAGTCAGATGTTTTTCAACAGGAAAACGCCTGTAAAGAGAGGAAAGCGTATGCGTACAGCGATCTATACCCTGGGCTGTAAGGTGAACCAGTACGAGACCCAGGCCATGGAGGCCGAACTCACCCGCCGGGGCCACACTCTGGTGCCCTTTGACGGGGAGGCCGACGCCTATATCATCAACACCTGCACCGTCACGGCGGTGAGCGACAAGAAGTCCCGCCAGATGATCCGGCAGGCCCGTAAGCGCTCCCCCCACGCCATTGTGGCGGTGTGCGGCTGCTACGCCCAGACCGACCCCGAGGCGGTGGAGGCTCTGGAGGTGGACCTGGTGATGGGCACCAACGACCGCATGGGCTTTCTCGACCGGCTGGAGGCCCTGAGCCCCGACGGGGGCCAGGTGGTGGACGTGGACGACGCCCTCCGCCGCCGCACCTTCGAGCGGCTGCCCGCCGGCGGCCTGGAGGGCCGCACCCGGGCCATGCTGAAGGTGGAGGACGGCTGCGTCAACTTCTGCACCTACTGCATCATCCCCTACGCCCGGGGACCCATCCGCTCCCTGCCCGCTGCCGAGGCTGCCGCCCAGGCCGCCAAGCTGGCGGACGAGGGCTACAAAGAGCTGGTGCTCACCGGCATTGAGATTTCCTCTTGGGGCCGGGATCTGGAGGGCAAGCCGGAGCTGATGGACCTGATTGAGGCGGTGTGCGCCGCCGCGCCGGAGTGCCGGGTGCGGCTGGGCTCTCTGGAGCCCCGCACCATCACCGCCGATTTCTGCCGCCGGGGGGCGGCTATCCCCAACCTGTGCCCCCACTTCCACCTGTCCATGCAGTCGGGGTGCGACAGCGTTTTGAAGCGAATGAACCGGAAATATGATACCGCGCGGTATTATGAGAGCGTCAGATTACTGCGGGAATACTTTGACCGGCCCGGAATCACCACAGATCTCATCGTGGGCTTCCCCGGCGAGACCGAGGAGGAGTTTGTCCAGACCCTGGAGTTTGTGCAGAATTGCGCCTTCTCCGCCATGCACATCTTCCCCTACTCCCGCCGCTCCGGCACCCCTGCCGCCGCCATGGCTGGCCAGTGCTCCAACGCGGTGAAGGAGGAGCGGGCCCACCGGGCGGGTGAGGTGGCCCGTGGGCTCCACCAGGCCTGGCTGGAGAGCTGGGTGGGCCAGACTCTGCCCGTTCTCTTCGAGGAGGAGAAGGACGGCCTGTGGCGGGGCCACGCCCCCAACTACACCGAGGTCTTTGTTTCGAGCCAGGGATTACACAATGTGATACAAGACGTAAAAATAACAGGCCTTCATGGAGAAGGCCTGTTGGGTGAGCTTGTGCTGTAACGGGGACTGCGGGGCGGGGGCTGGCCTCCCGCCCTGCGTTACTTGTTGCGATGAAACTTTGCCTTGAACTTCTCCACCCAGGGCTCCAGACGCTCCCGGGGGAGAAGATAGTTGATGAGCAGGGACATGGCCACGCCCATGCCGGTGTCAAACATCCGGTCCAGGGCGTAGGACACATAGGTGTCCACCGGCGTGTTGAACAGGACGATGCACAGCACCACGCCGCCGGGCTGTACCGCTCCCACCCAGAAGGTCTGGGCCAGCAGGATCAGGATGATGACGCCCACAAAGAGTAGAGGCACCAGCAGCAGCCGGTTCTCCCCGTCGGGGTAGAAGATCAGATAGATGCGGAACAGCCCCATGCCCAGCAGGCCGCCGATGATGGTGCCGAAGAGCCGGTTGCCGCCGTGGAGCTTGGAGTGGTCCATATTGGCCCCCATGCCGAAGATGGCGCCGATGCAGGCAAAGGTGGGGTTGCGCTCACTGAGAAAGAAGTGGTAGATCAGGGCGCAAAGAGAGGCGGAGAGAGCGGTTTTCAGATTGCGCAGGCCGATGTGCAGATGCAGATGGTGGGTTGTGGTGGCGGAGCCGGAGGCGGGGGCGTCTTTCATGGCGAGGTCACACTCCTGATGTTTGATTTGAATGAGGTTTTTGAAAATGGGAGGTACGCGATGAGCAGAGCAGACGAGCTGTTTATTCAAAATTGCAAGGATATTCTGGCCCATGGGGTGTGGGACACCGATCAGGAGGTGCGCCCCCGGTGGGAGGACGGCACCCCCGCCCACACGGTGAAGAAATTCTGTATCGTCAACCGCTACGACCTGCGGGAGGAGTTCCCCGTCCAGACCATCCGCAAGATGGCCTTCAAGAGCGCGGTGGACGAGCTGTTGTGGATCTGGCAGAAGAAGTCCAACAACATCCACGACCTGAACAGCCATATCTGGGACGCCTGGGCCGATGAAAACGGCTCCATCGGAAAGGCCTACGGCTATCAGCTGGGGGTGAAGCACCAGTACGCTGAGGGGATGTTTGACCAGGTGGACCGGGTGCTCTATGACCTGAAGCACAACCCGGCCTCCCGGCGGATCATGACCAACCTCTATAACCACCACGACCTCCACGAGATGGCCCTCTACCCCTGCGCCTACTCCATGACCTTCAACGTCAGCGGCAAGACCCTAAACGCCATCCTCAACCAGCGCAGCCAGGATATGCTCACCGCCAACGGCTGGAACGTGATGCAGTACGCCGCGCTGGTCCACATGATGGCCCAGGTGTCCGGCCTGGAGGCCGGCGAGCTGGTCCACGTCATTGCCGACGCCCACATCTATGACCGCCATGTGCCGGTGGTGGAGGAGATCATCGCCCGCACCCCCTACGAGGCGCCCAAGCTGTGGATGGACCCCTCCGTCACCGACTTCTATGCCTTCACCAAGGACAGCTTCAAGCTGGAGGGCTACCAGTTCCACACCCTGGACCAGCCCATCCCGGTGGCGGTGTAAGGAGGATATGCCATGAATCTCATTGCAGCGGTGGACCAGAACTGGGCCATCGGCAAGGACGGGGATCAGCTGTGCTATATCCCCGCCGACCTGAAGCGGTTCCAGACCCTCACCACCGGCCACGCCGTCATTCTGGGGCGCAAGACTCTGGCCACTTTCCCCGGCGGCCGGCCCCTGAAAAACCGGCGCAACCTGATTTTGTCCCGCAATGCCGCCTTCGCCCCCGAGGGGGCGGAGGTCTTTGCCGATGTGGACAGCCTGTTGGAGGCGGCCCCGGCGGATGCCTTCGTCATCGGCGGGGAGAGCGTGTACAAGGCTCTGCTGCCCTACTGTGACAAGGCCTATATCACCAAGATCGACAGGGCCTGGCCCGCCGATGCTTTCTTCCCTGACCTGGACGCCGATCCGTCGTGGCAGGTGACCGAGGAGGGAGAGTGGCAGGAGCATGAGAGCCTGGCCTTCCGCTATGTGACCTATGAGAGGGTGAAGTGATGTACCGGGAGGAGATAGCGGCCTATGTGCCACAAAACCAGCAGGAACTTGGAGATAAGGAAATGATGCTGGAGTACCTGCGCTTGTTCCCCGATAACCTTCTGACCCGGCAGAACAGGATCGCCCACTTTACCGCCTCCGGCTTTGTGGTCAACGCCGACGCCAGTAAGGTGCTCATGGCTCACCACAACCTCTATCAGGTATGGGCCTGGACCGGCGGCCATGCCGACGGGGAAGCCGACCTGCTGTCGGTGGCCCTGCGTGAGGCCCGGGAGGAGACGGGGGTGGAGCACATCCGGCCCCTGAGCACGGCGCTGGCCTCCCTGGAGATCCTGCCGGTGTGGGGCCATGTGAAGCGGGGGGCGTGGGTGCCCTCCCATCAGCACCTGAATCTCACCTATCTGTTGACCGCAGACGAGACAGACCCCCTCCATTACCGGGAGGGGGAGAATACAGGGGTGGCCTGGTTGCCGGCGGACAAGCTGCTGTCCATCACCAACGAATGGCAGATGGATGAGGTATACACCAAGCTGCTGGAGCGGGCCCGCCGTCTGGTGGGAAAAAGACCGTAAAAGATCTGCCGCACAAGGGCTGGGGCCATGCGCGGCAGACGGTTACCATATGGTAATGGTATCATGCTCGCCTGCCCGGCGCAAGTGCCGACTTGCCCAAAAACCAATCAATTTTTTTGACAACCTGACAAAAAATATGGGACCATAAAATCTTTTGACACGGCATATACAGACGGGTATGCAATGTAAAAAAACGGTAAGCAAGCGGAGGCGCGTTGCCCCGCAGGGTTTTCCACATTATCCACAGGGTTTTCCACACTTGTCCACACTGGTGGAAAACAACCGTTATGCATATTCCGGTAGACATAAAAGTAGTCAAGGGAAAAATCCACGGCAGAATTGCCAAAGTTTCCACACAGCGGGAGACGGGAAGGAAAGACCATGTCCGACACCATCGCAGCCATCGCCACACCAGCCGTTCCCAGTGCCATCGGCATCCTGCGCCTCAGCGGGCCGGAGGCCATTTCCGCCGTCTCCGCGGTGTTTCGGCCCCTGAGAGGAAAACCCCTGGAGGAGCAGGAGGACCGGCATCTGGTGCTGGGGGAGCTGCTGGGGCCGGGGGGCGAGGTCATCGACCAGGCCCTGGCCACCATCTCTCACGGCCCCCACAGCTATACCGGGGAGGATACGGCGGAAGTGCAGTGTCACGGCTCCCCGGCGGTGCTCTCTCTGGGGCTGGAGGCCCTCTTTGCCCAGGGGGTACGGCAGGCAGGGCCGGGGGAGTTTACCCGCCGGGCCTTCCTCAACGGGCGGCTGGACCTGACTCAGGCCGAGGCAGTGGCCGACCTCATTGACGCCGAGACCCCCGCCGCCGTGCATCAGGCCGCCGGGCAGCTCTCCGGCGCTCTGGGCCGCCGGGTGGGGGCCATTTACGACGGCCTTACCGACCTGCTGGCTCACTTCCACGCCGTGCTGGACTATCCCGACGAGGATATCGACCCCTTCCGGGCGGATACCATCCGGGAAGGACTCGCCGGGGCCAGAACTGCCCTGGAGGACCTGCTGGCCACCTACCAGCGGGGCAGGTACATTGCCGGCGGTGTGCCCTGCGTACTGGTGGGGCGGCCTAACGCGGGCAAGTCCTCCCTGCTCAACGCCCTGGTGGGCTACGACCGGGCCATCGTCACCGACATCCCCGGCACCACCCGGGACACGGTGGAGGCCAAGTGCGTGCTGGGGGGCGTGACCCTGCGGCTCATCGATACCGCCGGCATCCGGGAGACCGAGGACACCGTGGAGCGCATCGGCGTGGAGCGCAGCCGTGCCGCCCTGGAGGAGGCCGCCCTGGCCCTGGTGCTGTGGGACGGCTCCACGGCCCTGGGGGAGGAGGATTGGGACCTGCTGGCCGATGCCAGAGCCCACGCGCCGGTGATCCTGGTACGCACCAAGGCGGACCTGCCCTCCAAGCCCATGCCGGTGCTGGGGGTGGAGGAGATGCCCCCGGTGGTGTCGGTGTCCGCCAAGACCGGCCAGGGGCTGGACAAGCTGGGAGAGCTGGTAGAAGGATTCTTCCCCACGGTGGGCGCCGGAGGGGCGGGAGAACTGCTCACCAACGCCCGGCAGGCGGAGGCCGCCCGGCGGGCTCTGGAGGGCGTAGCCCGGGCGGAGGAGAGCCTGGAGGCGGGGGTCACCCCCGACGCCCTCCTTACCGACGTGGAGGAGGCCCTGTCCGCCCTGGGCGAACTCACCGGAGCCAACATCCGGGAGGACATCACCGCCCGCATCTTCGAGCGGTTCTGTGTTGGAAAATAGGGGCGGCCTTTGGCCGCTCCTTTTTTGCGCTTTGTAACCCCTTGTCTCCACATTGGCACCGGCCCTGTAACCCTCTGTACCACGGGACATGGTAGGATGGAGGCAGAAAAGGAGGTTACTGTTATGAAGCGCACGGTATTGCCTGCCCTGCTGCTGGCCCTTGCCCTGTGCGGCTGCGCGGCACAGACACCGCCCCCTGCCTCCCCCTCTCCGGCGGCGGAGACACGCCCCCTGACCCAGGAGGAGATTGACCGGGTCAACGAGGCCTTCTCACCCCTGGCGGAGCAAGACGGCGTGACCTACGCTGCCCCGGTGAGCTGCTTCTTTACCTGTTATTATGACGATGTGAAAAATCTGGACTTTGCTGACTTTTTGTACTACTTCCCCGGCGACGGCACATTGAGCGCCGAAGATGAGGCGGAGTCCGATGCCCTGAAAGCCCTGCCCGGCTATCCCTGGGGGAATTCGCCGGGTTCCGTGCCCACCCACCGCATCCTCCGCGCTTCGGTGGACCAGACCCTGGAGCGCTACGCCGGCATCACCTCCGCCGATCTGGACACCTCCGGCGTGCCCTATCTGGAGGAATACGACGCCTGGTATACCTTCACCAGCGATTTTGGCCCCGGCTGTTTCGTGTGCGCCGGAGGCCAGGTGGACGAGGCTGCCGGAACCGCTCTGCTGTGGACTGACGAGGGGGAGGACGGCTCCCGTATTGAACTGGCCCTGGGAAAGGACGGGGAGAACTGGCACATCCGGTCCCACCGGAATACTGCCTCCGACAAGCTGCTGGAGCTGCTGGCCGGGCTGGAGGGGGAGCATATCGGCTCTGTGAGCTGGTATGGACCCAACGATCCCCTGGAGGCGGAGCAGCTGGCCGACCTTATCCGGGCCGCGGCGGCCCACCCGGTGGACCATCCTGATCTCACCCTCAATGGCTCGGACACCGACATCATATGGACCCTGGATTGCTGCCTGGCCCCAAAGGATCAGGGGGCTTACTCCGAGGATGATGCGCTCCATCTCCAGGTGGGGCTGGAGGAAAACGTGGTGGAGATCTTCGGCGGGAGCAATTTGCCCCGGAGCAAGGTTCACCTGGAGGATGAGTCCCTCTACCAGCTCATCCGCACCAGCTGTGATACCCCGGACGACATCGACCAGGAGGCCTACGCCGCCTGCCGGGAACTGACCGACGCCTACTACGATGCCCGACTGGCGCAGGTGGGCGGCGAAGGCGGCTTTGTGAGCTGGGAGCTGACCTGCTTCCGGGAGGAGGACCAGGCTTCTGCTCTGGATGCCAAGGCCTACACCATCGGTGCGGCCTTCCGCACCGATCCGCCCGAGCGGGCTCCCCAACTGCTGGCCGGGGGCGCCTATGTGGACAGCCAGTTGCGGGTCCACGGCCTGGACTGGCAGGCCACCTATCTGGTGACCATCGGCGGCCAGCCCACCGGAGTGCTCCGGCTGGGAGAGCCGACGGACGACGGCCCCCTGAGCCACTTTGACAGCGTGGAGGCTCTCCGGGCCGCCCTGTGGACGCCGGGAGAGGAATTGTAAACATTTCTTGAACCCCCTTGCAATTTTTCATACGAAGGATTATGATAGCGTTAGCACTCTGGATAATTGAGTGCTAACGCTATGTTTTTAAAAACACTTTCATATACAGGAGGCATTCATCGTGGAAAAGAAAGAATTTCAGGCGGAATCCAAGCGACTGCTGGACCTGATGATCAACTCCATCTATACCCACAAGGAGATCTTCCTGCGGGAGATCATCTCCAACGCCAGCGACGCCATGGACAAGCTGTCCTATAAGGCCCTCACCGACGACAAGGTGGGCCTGGACCGGTCGGAGCTGAAGATCACCCTCACCCCCGACCAGATCGCCCGTACCCTGACCATCAGCGACAACGGCATCGGTATGACCAAGGAGGAGCTGGAGCAGAACCTGGGCACCATCGCCCGCAGCGGCTCCCTCCAGTTTAAGCAGGAGATGGCCAAGCAGGAGAAGGCCGAGGGGGATACCACCGACATCATCGGTCAGTTCGGCGTGGGCTTCTATTCCGCCTTCATGGTGGCCGACCATGTTACCGTCACCAGCAAGGCCTACGGCGCCGACCAGGCCTGGAAGTGGGAGTCTGACGGTGCCGACGGCTACACCATCGAGCCCTGCGAGAAGGACAAGGTGGGCACCGACATTGTGCTCCACATCAAGGCCAACACCGACGACGACCACTACGACGAGTATCTGGAGCAGTACCGTATCGCCGATCTGGTGAAGAAGTACTCCGACTATATCCACTACCCCGTCGTCATGCTCATGCACAAGTCCCGCCAGAAGCCCCGCCCGGAGGACGCCGGCGACGACTACAAGCCCGAGTGGGAGGACTATGACGAGTGGGAGACCCTCAACTCCATGGTGCCCCTGTGGCAGCGGCCCAAGAGCGAGGTCAAGGCTGAGGAATACAACCAGTTCTACAAGGAGAAATACGGCGACTGGGAGGACCCCCTGAGCGTGATCCATGTCTCCGCCGAGGGTACCGTGGAGTACAAGGCCATGCTCTACATCCCCTCCCACGCCCCCTACGACTTCTACACCCGGGAATATGAGAAGGGCCTGCAGCTCTACTCCTCCGGCGTGCTTATCATGGACAAGTGCGCCGACCTGCTGCCCGAGCACTTCCGCTTCGTCAAGGGCGTGGTGGACTCCCAGGACTTCTCCCTGAACATCAGCCGCGAGATGCTCCAGCACACCCGCCAGCTGAAGGTTATTGCCAACAACCTGGAGAAGAAGATCAAGGCCGAGCTGCTCCGCCTCCAGAAGGAGGACCGGGAGAAGTACGAGACCTTCTGGAAGGCCTTCGGTCCCCAGATCAAGATGGGTGTGGTGGCCGACTACGGCGTCCACAAGGACCTGCTCAGCGACCTGCTGCTGTTCTGGTCCTCCAAGGAGGGCAAGCTGACCACCCTGGCCGAGTACAAGGAGCGGATGCCCGAGGATCAGCAGTACGTCTACTTTGCCTGCGGCGAGGATACCGCCAAGCTGGACAAGCTGCCCCAGGCCGAGCGCATCCGGGACAAGGGCTACGAGATCCTCTACCTCACCGCCGAGGCCGACCAGTTCGTGATCAACGTGCTGGGCGCGGTGGACGGCAAGGCCTTCAAGTCGGTGGACGACGACGACGCCCTGCCTGAGACCGACGAGGAGAAGGCCGCCCTGGAGCAGAAGGCGGAGGAGAACAAGCCGGTGCTGGACTTCCTGAAGGAGACCCTGGGGGGCGACATCCACGAAGCCCGCCTGTCCAAGATCCTGAAGAGCGGCGCCGTGTGCCTCACCACCGACGGCCCCATCACTCTGGAGATGGAGAAGTACTTCCAGCGGATGGACCCGGACAACGCCGACAACATGAAGGCCCAGCGGGTGCTGGAACTCAACCCCGATTCGGACGCCTTTGCCGCCCTGAAGCGGGCGGTGGCCGAAGACAGGGACCTGGCCGCCAAGTACGCCCAGCTGCTGTATGCCCAGGCCCAGCTCATTGCCGGTCTGCCTCTGGCCGACCCCGCGGGCTACACCGAGCTGGTGTGCTCCCTGATGAAGTAATGAATCACAAAAGGCCCCGCTGCCGTTGGCAGCGGGGCCTTTTTGCGTGGAATTGTAAACTTAGGGAGTAACTACGATCAGAATGCCGGGAACACCGCCGGCAACGCTGGCGCCCATCATAACAAAGTAGGTGCCGTTGGTGTAAATCAGGGTGGTGCCGCCGTCGTCATTGACGAAGCTGTCCATGTACCGGAAGCCGCTGGCCACCAGGGCGGCGTCATAGCGCTCGGCGAAGTCCTCGCCGTGACCGGCGTTCTTGATGCTGGTGTAGGAGTAGAAGAAGCCGCCGGAGTTGTCGGAGGGATCATAGGTGCTGTCCATGGCGTAGGTGCCCATCACCAGACCGAAGTCAGGCACGCCGGCGAACCGGGAGTAGGACTGATAGCCGGAGCTGGCGGGCTTCTTGACGGTGACGGTGCAGGAAGCGCTCTTGCCGTTGGGGGTGGAGGCGGTGATGGTAACGGTACCGGGGGCCACGGCGGTGACGGTGCCGCTCCACACGGTGGCCACAGCGGTGTTGGAGGAGGTCCAGGTGATGTTCTTGTTGACGGCGTCGGCGGGCTGGACGGTGGCGGTGAGGGTGCCGGTCTTGCCCACGTCCAGGGTCATGGTAGTCTGGTTCAGGGTGACAGAGGAGACGGCCACGGGGGCGGCGGTAACGGTGACGGTGCAGGAGCCGCTGACGCCGTTGTCGGCCACGGCGGTGATGGTGGCGGTGCCCGCCTTATGGGCGGTGACGGTGCCGTTGCTGACGCTGGCCACGCTGGCGTCGGAGGAACTCCAGGTCAGGGACTTGACAGTGGCATTGGAGGGGGCCGTCTGCACGGAGATGGCGCCGGTCTTGCCGGCCTCCAGGCTCAGGCCGGTGAGGGTCAGGCCGGTCAGGTTCACATAGGTGAGGGAGATGTTCTGCCGCAGGGCGGGGTTGGCCATGCGGGAGACAATGGCGGCCACGGAGGAGCGGGTGATGGTGGTCTCAGGCTGGAAGGTGCCCTTGGAGTCGCTGCCGGTGAGGATGCCCGCCCGGTAGAGCAGGTAGATGTCGTTGTAGTTGTCGGAGCCGGCGGCCACGTCGGGGATCATGCCGTCGTCCACGGTGTTCTTGGCCTCCAGGGCCTCGGCGGGCAGGGCACGGGCCAGGATGGCGGCAAACTGACGGCGGGTGGCCACGGCGTTGTAGTCGGTGAACTGGCCCTGGGAGATGATGCCGTTCTTCACGGCGTAGTCCACATAGACCTGGTACCAGGGATCACCCTGGACAAAGTTGGCGGCGCCGGTGTTGTAGATGCTGTGGAGCCGGCAGGCCAGGGCGATGGTGGAGCCCACGGTGATGTTGCCGTCGGGGGAGAAGGAGGTGCCGCTGGTGCCCTTCATCAGGTCCATCTCATAGGCGGTCTTGACGTTGCTGGTGTACCAGGTGTCGGCGGGCACGTCGGTAAAGGTGCCGGTGGTGTAGGTGTTGACGGACTTGAAGTTGGACAGGCCGTCGGCGGCGGCCAGGGCGCCGGTGGTCAGCAGGGACACCGACAGGCCCAGAGCCAGGAACAGGGACAGGATGCGTTTTTTCATGGGGTAGAGCTCCTTTCAGTAAAATATAAAATTGAGATTACAGATTTTTGATGATGGAATTGGCCGTGCTCAGAATGTTGTTCCACTGCTTGAGAACATAGGTGAATTGGTTCTGCCCCTGGATGATATCCATGTCAGTGCCGTTCTGAGAGATCTGTTCGTACATGGTAATGGTGGAGTCCACATCGTCCAGCAGGGTGGTGGCAAGCTCCTTGACGCTGGACCAGTAGGAGTTGTCGCCGCAGGCGGCGATGATATCGCTTACGGTGGTTCGGAAATCCTTCATGGCCACGTTGGCGGGGATGAAGCGGATGATAGCCGACTTGATGACGTCGGGATCAAGAGGATTACTGGCGGCCTCATTGCCGGCGGCGGTCACCTCATTTTTGGCGACCTCCAGAGCGGCCATACCGTTGGTGAAGTGGTCGCTCATGGTTTTGCCGATCTCCAGGGCCTCCTCCTTCTCCGGGTCCACCTCGGGCTCGGGCTCGGGGGTCTCAGGCTCCACCAGGCCGGGCACGGCCTTGTCGCCGGAGTAGCTGACAAACTCGATGGAGGCGGCCTGGGACAGGGCGGTGGGGTCCACGTCGAAGGTCATCTCCACCGCAAAGTCCTGGTTGTTGCCCACGCTCTTGGAGCTGTAGTCGGTGTCCAGCAGCTTGCCGCCGGCGTCGTACAGATTGATGCGGACGTAGAAGTACTGGGAGCCGCTGCCCACGCTGCCCTGAACGGTGGCTTCCAGACGGGCCTGGCTGTACTGGAGCTTGCCGCTGGTGAAGGTGAAATCATTCACCAGGAAGTTGGTGACCGTGCTGCCGGAGCGGTAGACAATGGTCATGGGGCCGTAGTTGTGGTTCAGCTCAGGCACGGAGAAGTTCAGCTTGGTGGAGGCCTTGACGGTCAGGCGGCAGTAGTCGTACCGGCCGTTTTCGGAGGTGGCGGTGATCCGGGCGGAGCCGGGGGCCACGGCGGTGACCTTGCCGCTGGAGTTGACGGTGGCCACGCTGGTGTCGGAGGACTCCCACTCCACGCTGTCGTCGGTGGTGTTGGCGGGATACACCGAGGCGCTGAGGTACTCGCTGTCCCCAACCTCCAGCGTCAGGCTGCTGGGGTCCACGGTGACGCTGGAGACCTTGATCTCAGGGGTGACGGTGACCTTGCAGGTGGCGGTCTTTCCGTTGTAGGTGGTGACGGTGATGGTGGCGGTGCCCTCCCGCTTGGCGGTGACGGTGCCGCCGCTGCTGACGGTGGCCACGCTGGTGTTGGAGGAGGACCAGGTGACGCTGTCATTGGTGGCGTCGCTGGGCTTCACCGTGGCGGTCAGGCGGCCGGTGGTGCCCTCCGCCAGACTCATGGTGGACTTGTTGAGGGAGACGCCGGTGACCTCCACGGGGGCGGGGGTGACGGTGACCTTGCAGGTGGCCTTGACCCCGTTGGCGGTGGTGGCGGTGATGGTGGCGGAACCCTTCTTCACGGCGGTGACCTTGCCGTTGTCCACAGTAGCCACGCTGGTGTTGGAGGACTTCCAGGTCACGTTGGTGACGGTGGCGTCAGCGGGGGAGGGGGTAACGGTGAGGGTGGAGGTCTTGCCCTCCTCCAGCGTCAGGCTGGTCTGGTTCATGGTCAGCTTGGTGGCGGGAACCACCTTCATGGTGACGGACTGCCGCAGCTGGGGCATGGCCATGCGGGAGACGATGGCGGCCACCGACGAGCGGGTGATGGTGGACTCGGGGACGAAGGTGCCCTTGGAGTCGCTGCCGGTGAGGATGCCCGCCCGATAGAGAAGATAGATGTCGTCATAGTTGGCGGAACCGGCGGTCAGATCGGGGATCGTGCCGTCCTCCACCGTGTTTTTCTCCTCCAGAGCCTCCTCAGGCAGGGCCTTGGCCAGAATGGCGGCAAACTGCCGGCGGGTGGCCACCGCGTCATAGTTGGTAAACTGGCCCTGGGTAATGATGCCGTTTTTGAGGGCATAGTCCACATAGACCTGATACCAGGGGTTGCCCTGGATGAAGTTGGCGCCGCCGGTCTCATAGATGCTGTGGAGCCGGCAGGCCAGGGCAATGGCGGAGCCCACGGTAATGTTGCCGTCGGGGGAGAAGGCAACGGAGCTGGTGCCCTTCATCAGACCCAGCTCATAGGCGGTCTTGACGTTTTCCGTGTACCAGGTGCTGGCAGGCACGTCGGTAAAGGTACCGGCGGTGTAGGCGGCGCTCTTCTGGAAGTTGGACAGACCCTTGCCTGCGGCCAGAGCAGTGGGACAGAGGGTCATCACCAGCCCCAGGGTCAGTGCCAGGGACAAGATGCGTTTTTTCATACAATCTCTTCCTCCTCTTCAGGGTGCGCTCAGGCCAAACAGGGCGGGGCGCCTCCTCGCCCTGCCCTGCTGGACCTTCTTTCCAATCACAACTATATACTCTTTTTTAAGGTAAAACAATTTGCTGGCTGCATAGTGTTTGTGGAAAGATATCCAGGGAGAAACAGAAAAAACCGCGCAAAGCAGTGGGTTTTTCTGCATTTTGCGCGGCTTGTATGAATTCAATTTTGGAAGATATTCCGACTGCTCAGAACTGGGAGAGGGCCTTCCACAGCTTCTTCTGATTGGGCAGCATCTGCCGGGGTGTGGTGCGCCTGGCATAGCGGCTGGCGATCTCCCGCTGCTTGTCGGGGGGAAGGAAGGGCAGCAGGGCCATGGCCCGACCCTCAAAGGCGGACAGGGAAAAGGCCACGGTGTGATCGGTGGGGACAGGATAGAAGAGCATCAGCTCCAGGGCCTGGGCGGCCAGGCGGCAGGCCTCCTCCGCCGGACAGGTCTCCAGCACGGCGGTCAGGGTGGTCAGGCGCTCTGTCATGGCGGCGTCAAACTCCTCCACCGCATAGGACACCCGGGGGTTGCCCTGGGCCCGGAAGAAATTGCCCATGACCTCGCCCACACTGGAGGCCTTGCTCTTCTTCAGCTTCTCGATGAAATCCCGGTAGCAGACCTCCAGGTCCTCCAGAGCCTGGGGGGCGGATACGGGGGTGTGTTCTTCCATGGGGATCCCTCCTTTTTTCCACATTATAGTCGCTGCCGGTGCAAAAAACAAGGTCCCGGCCATAGCCGGGACCTTGTTTCGTGCTTGAAAGGTTTAGCCCTGAGCGGCCACGAAGTCGTGGAAGAGCTGCTCGGCCTGATCGGCGTTCTCACCAATGAAGAAGAACACATAGCCGTCCTCGATCACGGTGCGGGCGTCCTGCACCTTGGACAGGTGCTGAGACAGGTACCAGGAGAAGGTGTCCTCCTGGCTCTTGCGGTAGGCCTCCAGGGCGTCGGTGACCGCCTTCTCGTCGGCGCCATCCGCCAGCTTGCCGATGATGACGGTGTCGGGGCTGGTGATCATGGGGAAGAAGGCCACGATCTGCTCAAATTCATCCACAGGGATCTTGTAGGCATCGGCCAGCATATCCTCATAGGTGCGGGAGCCGAACATCTCGCTGTTCTCCATGATGGAGTAGGCCAGCTTAACCATGGGGTCGTTGTTGGGGGTGGTGATGTCCACGGCGCCAAAGCTCTCAGCGGTGGGGTCGGCCCAGGTGACGGTGAAGCCGTCCAGCAGGGCCAGCACGCCGGAGGACACATAGGTCACGCCGGCGGTAACCTCCGCCTTCTCCTTCACCAGCTCGTCGTTGACCAGAATGGTGTTGTCGTCAAAGTTTACGGTGATCTTGTCCTGGCCGAAGTTGAACCAGGCCTCGTTGCCCTCCTGATCCCAGTAGGCGTTGCCGTGGTCGGCCTCGGCCAGCAGGCGCAGGGGCAGCATGGAGTCGGAGGCGGCAGGCAGAGCGGCGGTGTCCAGCTTCTCACCGTTGAGGGTGATGGAAGTGGTGTAGCCCACCTTGGCGGAGATGAGCACGGGGGTCTCCACAGCCAGGGCCGGGAGGGTCATGGAGCCGGCCAGAGTCAGGGCCAGCGCGGCGGCGCCGAATTTTTTCATCGGTAAGGTCCTCCTTGCAAGTTTGTTGTCACAAGGATAGACGGGAGTTTTTCAAAAAGGTTCCCCAAAAGAGGAAAAATTTTATGGGGCTGTTGCAAAATGTGCAGCTCGTACAAAGACCCGTCATTCCGAGAAAAACGGCCGCCCACCAGGCGGCCGTTTTTCGTGGGAATCCGTCCCTTTTGCCGGGGAAACGGATTGCCACGCCAGTGTGCGCACTGGCTCGCAATGACAGGTTTGTGCAAAACAGCTATTTTGCAACAGGCCCATGTGCCGCTTTCAGCGGCACGGCCATGAAATCAAAGCGCATGGGCCGGGACGGCCCATATGCGCATAAACTTCATGCGCCACAGCCTTTGCTTGTTTTCGTGGTATGCTCTTGGCGCATAAGGTTTTATTTCGCCACCGGAGCAAACCGGCCCCGCACCAGGACCGCCAGAGCCGCCGGAGCCACCTCCACCTGGGCGCCGATCTTGCCGGCGCTGACGGTAATGGTGTCCAGACCCTCCACGCTCTGGTCAAAGACGGTGGGGAACTGCTTCTTCATGCCCACCGGGGAGCAGCCCCCGTGGACGTAGCCGGTGAGGGGGAGCAGCTGGGCCTGCTTGATCATCTCGATGGATTTCTCTCCCACCGCCTTGGCGGCAGCCTTCAGGTCCAGCTCCTTCAGGACCGGGATGACGAACACATAATATTTCTTGCTGGCCCCCTGAGTCACCAGAGTCTTGCATACGCTGGCCGGGTCCTTGTCAATGAGGGCGGCCACGCTGGCGCCATCCACCGCCCCATCGGGGTGGGCGTAGTGGTGGGGGGTATAGGGCACCTTCTTTTGATCCAGTACCCGCATTACGTTGGTCTTTTCTTCGGACATGGTTGCATCGCTCCCGTGGTTTGGTATAAGATAAGGACATCATACTACAATCAAGGAGCGGACGCAAATGCTGGATACACAAAATTGTCAGGGCATCATGATGGACATTGCCAAGCGGCTGCTGGCTATCGACAGCCCCAGCGGATTTACCCAGAACGTGGTGCGGGAGGCGGAGCAGATCGCCCAGGACCACGGCTATACTACCCGGCGCACCAACAAGGGCAACCTGATCGTGTCGGTGCCCGGCCGGGAGAAGGGCAAGAGGATTGGCCTGTGCGCCCATGTGGATACCCTGGGCCTGATGGTGCGCTCCATCACCGCCGACGGTATGCTGAAGATCACCAAGGTGGGCGGCCCCATCCTGCCCACCCTGGACGGCGAGTACTGCCGTATCTACACCCGGGACGGCAAGGTGTACACCGGTACCATCCTGTCCCTGTCCCCCGCGGTCCACGTCTATGATGACGCCGCCACCCGGCCCCGGGAGGAGAAGGAACTGGCGGTACGCATTGACGAGAAGGTGAAGAGCAAGGCGGACGTAGAGGCTCTGGGCATCTGCGCCGGGGACTATGTGTGCTTTGATCCCAAGACCACCGTCACCGAGAGCGGCTTCCTCAAGTCCCGGTTCATCGACGACAAGGGCAGCGCCGCCTGCCTGCTGGTGCTGCTGCGGCTGATGCACTTTGCCAAGGTGCGCCCCCGCTACGACACCGAGGTGTGCTTCACCGTCCACGAGGAGGTGGGCCACGGAGGCGCCACCCTGCCCCAGGTGGACGAGCTGCTGGCGGTGGATATGGGCTGTGTGGGCGACGATCTGAGCTGCACCGAGTATCAGGTATCCATCTGCGCCAAGGACAACAACGGCCCCTACGACTATGAGATGGTGAGCCGCCTGGTGGAGCTGGCCAAGGCCAACGGTGTGGATTACGCGGTGGATATCTATCCCCACTACGGCTCTGACGTGGCGGTGGCCTGGAAGACCGGCATGGACGCCAAGGGCGCCCTCATCGGTCCCGGTGTCCACGCCTCCCACGGTATGGAGCGGACCCATTTTGATGGGATGAAGGCTACGATCGATTTGGTGAGCCTGTATCTGGAGCTGGGCTAAAAAAGAAGAAGTCCGCTCCATCTCCGCCGAAGGCGGGAGCCCGGCGGAATTCATTTCTGACGGGTGATAAATAAAAAGAATGGGGTCCCCGCGGGACTGTGGTCCCGTGGGGGGTGGACCCATTTTGATGGGATGAAGGCTACGATCGATTTGGTGAGCCTGTATCTGGAGCTGGGCTGAGAAAACAGGCGGGCGGCCTTATAGGCCGCCCG